>CALFMA010000735.1 GCA_937880065.1 uncultured Ruminococcus sp. | reverse complement strand
GCTCCGTGCGGATCGGCAAATAGCAAACGCCAAAAGATTTTGTCGTTTGCTATATATTGCATTTAGGATTTTTTTATTTTAGGGAACCCCTTTAGAAATAAAATTGAAATGCAGCAGAACTTTTTGAAAGGATAAATATATGAAATACAAATGTCTTGTTGTAGATGATGAAAAAGATTTGGCGGATTCAATTGCGGAATATTTCAATATGTTTGATATTCCCACATACAGCGTTTATGACGGTGAAGCGTGTATGGAGTTTTTTAAGGAAAATCAAGCGGAACTCATACTTCTTGATATTAATTTAGGCAATAATTCAGGCTTTGAACTTTGCAAGAAAATCCGTCAGAATCTTGATGTACCTATATTTTTTATAAGTGCAAGGTCAAGTGAAGATGATATGATAATTGCTCTGAATATCGGCGGTGATGACTATATCTGCAAGCCATTTTCCCTCGGAGTTTTATGTGCAAAGGCGAAAGCTGTGCTGAAACGGTACGAGAACAATAATACTGCAAAATCGGAATTAATATTATTCGGTGACATAGAAATTGACCTTGATGCAAAAACTGTCAGAAAAAATGGTGAACTGCTTAAACTGAAATATATGGAATACAAACTTTTGACCTATCTTGTAAAAAATCCTGACCGTGTAATTGATAAAGAGGAACTGTTCCAAAACGTATGGGAGGATAAATTCACAGGTGACGGAACGCTTAACGTGCATATACGGCATCTTCGTGAAAAACTTGAAAAAAATCCCAATCAACCTCAGTTTATTCAGACTGTATGGGGCGTGGGCTACATATTTAAAAAGGATACGGTATGAAGAAAAAAGGTTTAATTTCAATTGTGATTATTTATGTAATAGTCACTATATTATCGGTATTTCTGATTCTTGGGGAATGTAAGGAAACCTCACGAATAGACACAGTTGAGATGAATGAGGCAATTCATCTTGCCGTTGAAAACTGGGATAAACTCACTCCCGATAAAACAGAAGAAAGTCCATTTAAATTTGAATATGCAGTTATTGACCGTGATGAAAATCTGCTTATGACAACTGATACGACAATTCCTACTACAGTAGTAAAGGCTTCGGAGGAAAGATGCACCATAAGGCCAATTGAAAAGGATAAGGAGATAATCGGCTGGCTGATTATTCCCAATAATATGCGGATTATTTTATCTGATAAGCAAAAAAGCGTGGTTATTGTATTAGTTGCCACAAATTTAATTGTAATCGGTCTTATTGCGGTTTATTATTTCTACCTTGAATATCGCATAGTTAAGCCTTTCGATAAGCTGAAACGCTTTGCAGCTAATGTGGCAAGAGGTGAACTTGACATTCCTCTTGATATTGAAAAGAACAATATTTTCGGAGATTTCACCGAAAGCTTTGATATGATGAGGACAGAGCTTGCGGCATCAAAGGAGCGTGAACGGCTTGCAAATATAAGCAAACAAGAGCTTACGGCACAGCTTTCTCACGATATAAAAACTCCTGTTGCCTCAATTACAGCCATTTCAGAGGTAATGCAGGTTACGGTAAAGGACGAAAATCACCGTGAAAAGCTGTCCCGAATTATTGAAAAAGCAAATCAGATTGACAAGCTTGTAAACGATATTTTCAACTCCACAATGGACGAACTTAATCAGCTTCACGTTGAAATTTCGGAAATCGGCAGCAATGAAATTGCGGAACTTCTGAAAGCAAGCGACTTCAAAAATCAGATAACGAAAAATTATATTCCCGACTGCATTGTTTCTGCGGATAAACTGCGATTGGGACAGGTTTTTGATAATATCATCTTTAACTCATACAAATATGCGGACACGGAAATTGAAGTATCAGCTGAAATTGAGGAAAATCACCTTGTAATAAGAATTGCTGATTTCGGCGGAGGTGTTCCTGAGGATGAACTGCCGCTTATAATGCAGAAATTCAAACGTGGCGGAAATTCCACAGGTAAAAGCGGCAGCGGACTTGGATTATACATATCCGCACAGCTTATTGAAAAAATGGGCGGAAATCTTGCCTGCTACAATACAGAAAAGGGATTTTGCACAGAATTAAGAATTTTGCTGTCATAATTAAGAATCTGTTAAGAAACGGATAAAGACCGTTAAGAAAATAAAAAGTATAATAAAAATACAGGCTGATGCTTGTAAATTTTATTTGATATGGAGTAACAGTTATGAGCAAAAAAATCTTAATTAAAACCGAAAAGCTGTGCAAAACCTTTTCTAACGGCGGATTGCAGCAGCATATTATAAGAAATCTTGACCTTGAAATTTACGAGGGAGATTTTACTGTAATTATGGGTTCGTCGGGTGCAGGCAAATCAACCCTTTTGTATGCACTTTCGGGAATGGATAAGCCTACACTTGGAAAAATCACATTTTGCGGCGAGGTTATCTCCGACTATTGCAGCGATAAACTGGCGGTATTCCGCAGAAAGCATTGCGGCTTTGTATTTCAGCAGATTCACCTTATGGATTCAATGAGCATTATGGATAATGTCCTTAGTGCAGGACTTCTCACAGGGCAGAAGAAAAAGGAACTTATTGAAAAAGCGAAAAAGCTTTTTGAAAGAGTTGGACTTGATGAAAAACTGCAAAAGAAATTTCCCTCACAGCTTTCGGGCGGTGAGTCACAGCGTGCAGGAATTGTCAGGGCAGTTATAAATGCCCCCGATGTGGTATTTGCTGATGAGCCGACAGGTGCGTTGAACAGCTCCAACAGCGATGCAGTTTTAAACGTGTTGTCAGAGATAAATAACGACGGGCAATCGGTTGTAATGGTTACTCATGATATGAAATCCGCAAGACGTGGAAACAGAATTATATACGTCAAAGACGGTACAGTGTGCGGCGAATGTGACCTTGGTAAATATATCAGCGGCGATAAAGAACGCCATGAAAAGCTTCGTACATTCCTTAAAGAAATGAACTGGTAAGGAGTACGGATATGAATAAAATTGTTAATCTGATTAAATCAAACATCAGAAAAGATGCAAAGCAGACTATTTCATTCTTTTTTATTATAATATTTGCCTCTGCACTGCTTTACATAGGCTTTATCACTGCAAGAGGCTATCAATCGCTCTGGGAAACAAAAACAAAAGAGTATGATACACCCCACATTCTCTCAGTTGTAGAAAGCAAGGACACAAATGCTATTAATGAATGTCTTGACAATGTGATAGGTGTTGCGGAATATTCCTATACTGATATGATTCATACAGTTATTACCAATGAAGTCCGCGGAGATGACAATATAGGAGATATTCTTTTTCAGCCCTACAGCAATTTTGGTGTATGCGATAATCCCGGAATGGTGGAATTATCGGAAAATACCTACAAAAATGCAATATATCTTCCTATTGTATGCAAATATTACTGGGATTCCGAGCTTGATACGGAATTCAAATGCACCATAGGCGAAGAAGAATACACCTTTATGGTTGCAGGCTTTTTCGAGCGAATGATGACAGGCGGAAATGGCGTATACAGATATTCAATGTTTGTAAATGATGAAGATTATGAAAGAATTTCAGCGAATCCCATATCTCACAACAACACAGCATATTTTATAAAATTAGATGAGAACGAAGATGATGCAAAAATTTCCGTCCGCATAACAAAAGAGTTTGGAAAAAAAGAAATTACCACATTTAATATTTTAAAAAGTGACGCCGAATTTGCAAGAATGCATCTCCCTGATATACTTTCATCTGTAATGATTGCCTTTTCTCTTATTGCGGTAGTTGTAACCCTGCTTGTAATCAATTTCAGAATTTCCAACAGCATTGAACAGGATATAAAAAATATCGGTGTGCAAAAGGCTATAGGCTATACAAGTTTTCAGATACGACTTGCGATTATTCTGCAATTTGCATTAGTAACAGCAGCAGCTTCTGCAATTGGTATTAGCCTTACATACCTTTTTCTGCCTACATGGGAGCAGATTATAAGGACAGAGGCACTCTGCATCTGGGAATACGGAATTGACTGGTTTTGCGTTATGGTCACAGCCGGCTTGCTTACATTTGCGGCAATTGCGGTATCATTTTTCTCTACACGCAGAATTAACAAATTACAGCCTGTAACGGCATTAAGACAGGGCTTGAATGTTCATAATTTCAGGAAAAATCATTTTCCTCTTGATAAGTCAAAAGGCTCACTGGGTATACTTCTTCCCTTTAAGGCAATATTCCACTGGGGCAAGCAAAGTGTACTCCTTATGGTTATGATGATTGCAATTGGCTTTACAACAGCATTTGTAATAGCTTTCGGATATAATGTCATTTTTGATGATTCACGTATGATGAGACTGCTATCTTCAAATCACGAAAATGCTACGGTTTTCATTACTGATGATGATATAATTCCTGAAATTGCCGCAATGGACGAGGTTGAAAAGGTTTACAGATATAATTCAGAAATGGCGGCGGCTATAGGTGATTATCAGGTGATTCTTGAATCTGCCGATGATTACAGCGATTTCAGTTTTGACGGAATTTATGAAGGCAGGGCGCCTAAATATGACAACGAGATAGTCATATCCGGTAATATAAAAAAGCATCTTAAAGTTGAATTGGGGGAAGAAATAGAAGTCAGCTGCGGTGCATATACAGAAAAGTTCCTTATCGTAGGATTGACGCAGACCACATCATCAATGGGGTGGGGGTGTTATATCACTGAGAAAGCAAGAATAAACCGCCTGCATATCCCGCTGAATTATACTCATTTGTGCGTTGATCTTAAAGGCGGAATAGGAAGCGGATATGCAGACAGTACAGATGAATTCATCACAAAGCTCAAGGATAAATACAAAGAAAAGATTACAGGTGCTATAAATGTAGATTTCACGCTGTATGAGGACAACTCACTTCTTGCTATGATGCAAGGAATTGTATTTGTTTTTGCGATTCTGATACTGCTTTTTGTAACTCTTATTATAAACCTGATTATCAAAACAGTAACCGTAAGGCGACAGCACGAATTCGGTATACAGAAAGCGTTAGGTTTCACAAGCAAACAAATCAGAGGACAGCTTGCAACAGAAACTATGTCTGTTTCTGTAGTCGGAAATATAATAGGTGCAATTCTTGGCTGTTATTTTACAAATAAAATTGTATCATTGATTTTCAGTAGATTCGGTGTAATGAAAGCAGATTTCTTGGTGCCTGTTTCCGTGGGAATTATTTCGGTTATCAGTCTTGCAATATTCATTTACGCAATAACCTATCTTGTATCGGCTAATATAAAGAAAATCTCGGCTTACAAACTTATTTCTGAATAAAAGAAGAAATGAAAGATGAAAGTTATACCAATCCCTACTTTGAAAATTATACATTTGTTTCTCCACGGTTGAACTGTGGACATAACATAATCAACAAGCCTCGT
>CALFMA010000734.1 GCA_937880065.1 uncultured Ruminococcus sp. | reverse complement strand
TGAGGATATTAAGCTCTTCGCCTGTTATGAGCTTGTTTGCAGGTCTTTTGTACTGCTCTTCTGCAAGGTGGGGTAAAAGGTCAGTTACACAGAATACGGGGTCATTTTCGTCCTCGCCAATATTTACTGTAACTGTTGTACCGTCAGCCTTTATAATCACACCGTGAAGTGAAAGCGGAATTGTTGTCCACTGATATTTCTTGATTCCGCCGTAATAGTGAGTCTTGAAAAGTGCAAGTTCACAGTCCTCATAAAGAGGATTCTGCTTCAAATCAAGTCTTGGGCTGTCAATATGAGCAGCACAAAGGCGAACGCCCTCAGCAATGGGAGCTGAACCGATAACAGCAGCAATTATTGCCTTTCCTCTGTTATTGCGGTAAATCTTATCACCTGCACTAAGCTTCATATCCTTTTTATACTCAACAAAGCCATTTTCTTCAAGAACCTTTACAGCTTCGCACACAGCTTCACGCTCTGTTTTGGCAATATCAAGAAACTTCTTGTAACCCTCTGCAAAGTCAAAAATTGCCTTTTCCTCAGCTTCATCAATTCTTGAATATCCATTTTTACGCTGCATAAAAAGTTTTTCTTTAAGTTCTTTTGCAACACTTTTGTTTTCTTCCATTGAAATTTGCTCCTTTTAATTTTATAAAACGCTCATTTCAGCTGAACGTATGTGATAGTAATAATACTTTATTTTGTCCGAAACCTCTCTTGAAATACTGTCCAGAGCTTCAAGGGTATCGTTATTCTCAATGACATAATCGGAATGTGACGCAAAATATTCCGCATCAAGCTGGCTGTTCATACGGTCATTAGCCTGTTTTTTTGTAAGTCCGTCACGGTTGATTATACGCTCCTCACGGAGTTTTTCATCGGACAGAACGGAAATTATGATTTCACAGAAATCATCGGCGTGACTTTCAAATAAAGTCGGTGCATCAAGGAGAACAAGCTTTTTTCCGCTGTCAGAATGATGTTTTATCTCTTTCAGAATTTCACTTGTGATATATGGGTAAATAGTAGTATTGAGCATTTCAAGCTTTGTCTTATCGCTGAAAACTATATTTCCTAAAGTTTTTCTTGCAAGAGTTTTATCGGGATTGAGTATGCCCTCACCGAATATTTCTACAAGTTCCCCCAGACATGGTGAACCTTTTTCAACTACCTGTCTTGAAATCAAATCCGCATTAATTACAGCAAATCCATTTTCAGAAAAAACTTTTGACACGGTGCTTTTGCCTGCACCTGTCTGACCTGTAAGACCAACTACAAGCACATCAAGACTAATCATACCCTTATCACCTCGAATCCTGCCGCCCTTATAAGGCGGTTATATACAGCAAGCCCTATTCCCTCCTTTGAGGGTGGTCTGACATATACGGTTTTTGCCTCGGCTTCATCAAGCTCTCTCAGACGCTGAAAAAGCAGATGTGCCTGTTCTTCGGCAGTTTCGCCATATGCCATATATTTGCAGTCAGAGTCCATTTCCTCGCCGCCATAAATAAGGGAATAGACATTTTCCCCATTGTTACAGGAAATAAACTCTCTGAAATTTTCTGTATTTCCCTCAACTACAACTACATTTGCCTTTGGGGAATAATGAATATATTTCATTCCCGGAGATGCCGCAGTTTCGCCATTTTCCAGTTCCTTTAAAACAGCGGGGTCTATATTGACTTCACCGCAGATTTCAAGTAGCATTTCTCTTGTAACTGCACCGGGACGGAGAATTCTCACAGTATCCTCATTTTCAAAGCAGATTACTGTGGATTCCACGCCAAATTCAGATGAACCGCCGTCAAGAACAGCAGCAATTCTCCCCTGCATATCGTCCATAACGTGTTCCGCACAAGTTGGGCTTGGCAAACCCGACAAATTAGCCGAAGGTGCAGCTATGGGACAGCCCGATTCAACTATTATTCTGTGCATAACTTCATGAGAGGGTACACGTATGCCTACCGTGTCAAGTCCTCCTGATGTTACCGAGGGAATAATATCCTTTTTAGGAAGAATCATAGTTAAAGGACCCGGACAGAATTTCTCAGCCAGTTTATATGCGAGTTCGGGAATGTATGACAAATATTTTTCAGCGTCAGAAAAATCGGCTATATGAACTATAAGCGGATTGTCAGCAGGTCTGCCCTTTGCGGCAAATACTGCACGTACTGCCTGCTCGTTGAGAGCGTCAGCACCTAAACCATATACGGTTTCTGTGGGAATCCCTACAACATATCCGTTTTTTATAAGCTCAGCTGCCTTTGCAATATCCTCGAGTCCGTCCTTCTCTGTGTCGAGCATAGCTGCAACTGCAGAAAAATCAGCAGGAGTCATATTCTGCTCAATTTCCATCTTTGCTGTAACTGGTGTGATATCTGTATTGTTATTAATGCTAGAGATACTAT
>CALFMA010000733.1 GCA_937880065.1 uncultured Ruminococcus sp. | reverse complement strand
GGAATTTCTTTATTTATACAAAGATTACCTACTTCATTACCAATTTTATGTCCAAATATAGTTGGTACAATTGTTGATTTAAATAATTCTTCGTCTAAAATTTTATATCCGTCCATTATGGAAATTCCGCCGCCCTGCCCCTGAGATGTGACAATGGGAATACCTGCCCTTGCTATTTCGTCAATATCTCGGAGAATTGTTCTGACGGATACCTCAAATTTCTCCGCAAGTTCGGAAGCGGTTATTTTATCCTGCTGCAAAAGAATTGATAATATGCCTATCAATCGCTCAATTTTCATAAATATCTCCATTTAATAAATTCCGCACAAGTCCAGTAATGACCTGTGCGGTGTAGAATTATTCAAGAATAACGGTAAATGGCCCGTCATTGACAAGCTGTACTTTCATATCAGCACCGAAAATGCCTGTTTCAACGTGCTTGCCCTTACTGCGGCAATAATCCGCAAAGTACTTGTACAAACGCTCAGCCTCATCGGGTTTTCCTGCCTGTATAAAGTTGGGGCGGTTTCCCTTGCGGCAATCGGCATAAAGGGTAAACTGAGATACAACTAGCAAATCCCCTCCCACATCGTTCAGGGAAAGATTGATTTTATCATTTTCATCTGAAAAAATACGCAGATTTATGATTTTATCGGCTAAACGGCGGCAATCCTCCTCCGTATCTCCCTGCCCTACTCCAAGGAGAACAAGATATCCTGTGCCGATTTTTCCGCAGATTTCACCGTCAACTGTGACACTTGCAGAACTTACTCTCTGTAAAACAATTTTCACTTTTACTACTTCCTTACTATTTTCATTTCAAGAGAACGGAGTTCAACAACATCAATCTCTCTATCGTCAATTATGCTATACATAGGCTTAGGCAGAGGTATAGCAGTCGTTTTTTTCGTATTGTTGAAAAAGCAGATAAAATCTTCTCTGCCATTTGTTCTCGTTGTAATCTCAATTCCCTTTTCAAGATTTTCAAGCTTTGGAATTCCCGTCTGCATCATAAGATTTGAAATAAAGCTCTGATAGAAATCATCGCCGCACATCGTTCCCACATAATAGGAAATTCCGCCGCAGTAACGGTTCATTGTAACCGCCGCTGTATCGCTTTCGCCCTCGTATACGGCATACGCCCTTGCTGTGAGAGGTGTGAGAATATCACACCATTGACTGCAATTAAATGTATTTCCTGCAAAATCACGGATAACACGGGTTTCGC
>CALFMA010000732.1 GCA_937880065.1 uncultured Ruminococcus sp. | reverse complement strand
AAGGATCCGGTGAATATGGCAGGCTTTATGATCGACAACATTTCCAAGGGTTTGAAGCAGTGGCATCTGGAGGATGCAGCCAAGTTACCCATGGACGGAAGCGTGACACTGCTGGATACCCGGACCGTGGGAGAATATAGCCGTGGTCACATTGATGGTTTTAAAAACATCCCGGTAGATGAGCTGCGGGAACGGATTGGTGAAATTGAGGCAGGAAAGCCTGTGTATGTCATCTGCCAGAGCGGTCTGCGCAGCTATATTGCGACCCGAATCTTAGAAGGGTACGGCTTTGAAGCCTACAACTTTGCCGGTGGCTTCCGGTTCTACGATGCGGTGATGAACGACCGGGCATTGATCGAAAAGGCGAGCCTGTGCGGTATGGACAAGTAAAACAGTACACCCACTGCTACAAAAAGCAGTGGGTGTTGTGTTTCGTTAAAGAATCCCTTTGTTATACTTTATCATTGCCTTGAAACTAATTACCAAACCCACAATGATACCGGCAATAAGGATTCCTGTTCCAATTAAGGTGAATACTTCCTTGTCTGTGTAGAGTGTCACAGCAGACAAGCCGCTAAACACAATGATTACTGCGCCGATAATGATAGTTCCAAGACCAACCTTCTTTCCGAAAGGAATTCGATCCTCCTCGGAAACTCTGTTTCTGTGGTATGCGTGCAACGATGATATGTTGCCTTTCATATTTGAAATACCAAGAACGATACATACCACTCCAACCAAAGCTGTAACGATAAATGCAGGCATAATAATCCCCCTTTTTGTTTACTGAATTTCTCTTTTCTTGAAAAACACAACCGACAAATACCAGGAAAGAATATATATGCCGACTCCAACAATAGCAACCAATGCCAAAATTAGGTTGGGCTGTATCTCGCTCACAAGTTGTCCTCTAAGGATACTTGATGCCAAAACGCTGGCACCACAGACAAATCCGATCATTACATAATAGGCAGTTCTGCCTTTTTCCACGCCAAGCTTGAAAACAAACGGAAGACAAATGGAAGAAGAGAGCGTGGATACGATCAGCATCAATAACATAAGGACGGCAAAATCCCCGAATACAAAACTACCTGCAACAGACATTTTCACGGCTTGCCCAACACCTGTTGCCACCAGCACTGCCAGCTGAGCAAGTAAGCCAATTAGATATTTGCCTGAAACAATCTGTGTTTTCGTGTACGGCAGCGTACCGCTGTATTGCATCCATCGGCTGCGTTCGTCGTAAGCAAGAAGATTGACTGGGATCATACCGCAAAGCAAACAAGGGTAAAACACAAAGAACATATTATCATCGCTAAAAAAAGATACTGCAATGAAAACAACAGCAATCAGCAGATATGCTCTGCAATATTTCTTCACCATATACCAATCTTTTAAGAGAAGTCCCTTCAATTATCTCGCCTCCTTTACCATAAACACGAACAGTTCCTCAATACTGATAGGACTGACGTTTACACCTGCAGGTACGGCGTTTCTCAGCACCATTGCTTCAATGCCATACGGATTTTCCTTCTTATACTTAATCGCCTCTGCCGGAAGATTTTGCAGTTCTTCGGACGTGCAGTGTATCAAACCGTACTCGGCAAGCAACTGGTCCTTCTCCTCGCAAAGCAGAAGTTTTCCTTTATGCAGGAACGCCACGTAATCACAAAGCTTCTCAAGGTCACTAACGATATGGGAAGAAATGAGAATGGAGTGATTTTCGTCCCTTGTAAAGTCACTGAACATCTCAACCACTTCATCACGTACAACAGGATCAAGTCCCGATGTAGCTTCGTCCAAAATGAGCAATTTTGCATTAT
>CALFMA010000731.1 GCA_937880065.1 uncultured Ruminococcus sp. | reverse complement strand
CGTGCCGCCGGCAATCTCCAGCCGGGCGGTCTCTGTAAGCCGGACGGTCATCTGGTTCTCGGCGGCTCCCAGCAGCTTTCCTGTGCCGTCCGAGGAGGAATCGGTGATGGTGATATCGGCGGTGCCGCCGCCGAAAAGTTCCACAAATATTTCCTTGAAATTGGAGTTGATAATCGCAAAGCTTTCGCTGAAAATTCTGCACATATCCTGCGTCAGGTCGGCTATAATACGCTCCAGTTCCCTCTTGGAATTCTGAACGTCCGCCATTTGCTCCGACATAAATTTATAACGCTCTGAAACCTCACGGTATTCCTCAACAGCTTCCACGTTTACATTGCCCAACGCCTTGAGTTTATTCTTGACGGAGTTGAGTTCAGCCTGTGCCGCCACAATATCCTCAATTTTTTCCGCAGTCTGAATTGCTTCGGAATACGTCATTTCATATACATCAAGGAGCTGCCGCTTGATATTATCCGTGTCACGATTTGCGGAATCACGGCGTTCTTCAAGTCGTGTAACCTCTCCCGAAAGCTTTTCCTTAGCCTCATTAAGCTGTCGGATACCCTTCTGAATTTCGGTTACAAGGCGGTTCTGCTCCGTGTGGATATTCTGATAACGCTGAATTTCAGCCGTATATTTATCGGCATTTTTGCCCACGCTTTCAAGTTCTTTTTCAAGTCGCTCAATATCTCGCTTTTTATCGGCAATAATCCGATTGTTAATCTCAATTTCATTTTCAAAATGCCTATTGCCGCCTTTGAGGGTTTCAGCTTCGGCATCAATTCGCTGTATCTCCTCGGAACCTGCCTGAATATCCTTTGAAAGCTCTATTTCACGTATTTTCATACCCGAAAGCTTTTCCGTCAATTCCGCACGTTCTAAGCGGAGTTTTTCACGATTTGACTGTTCAGCCGCCAATTTTTCCTCAGCAAGCCTGATTTCATCATCAAGGGCTGCTGCGGCTTTTCGTGCATCTTCTTCTGCCTGTTTTGCCTGTGCAATACGCTTTTTGAATTCCTCCTGCTGTCTGTCGGAATTTTCCGCAGCTGCTCTAAGCTGTTCAACGAGAACTTCAAGGCTTGAAAGTTCCGCATTAATGCGGATTTCTGCTGAATTACATTCCGCCGATTCTGAACGGAGAGATTCACGGTCATAACGGAGTTTTTCCGCCTCAGCACGGTATTTCTCCATTTTTCTGTCAAGCTCCCCACGCTGTGCGGAAAGCTGATTTATTTCGGTTTCGATTTTTTCAATTTCATTTTTACGGGTGAAAATTCCTGCGGATTTCTGTGCCGAACCACCTGTAAATGAACCACCTGCATTGATTACCTGACCGTCAAGGGTTACAATTCTGAATTTATAGCCGTATTTTTTGGCTATAATCGTTGCGGAATCAATATCCTCCGCAATGGCGATTCGTCCCAGCAGCGAGCCGATAATTCCGCTGAATTTGCTGTCATAGCCTACGATTTTATCAGCCATAGCAACAAATCCGTCGCAGTCCTCCAAGCCTTTTTCACGGAATTCATATCCCTTTACAGAAGTAAGAGGGAGGAAAGTTGCACGTCCTCCGTGATTTTCTTTGAGGAAACGAATTCCACGTTTTGCGGCATCTTCATTTTCAACAATGAGATTTTGCATAGCACCGCCGAGAGCCGTTTCAACCGCTAAAGCATACTGCCCGTCAACGCTGATATTCTGTGCAACTGTGCCGTAAATTCCGCTTATTCTGCCCTGTTTTGCCGCCTTTAAAATCTGCTTTACGCTGCCTGCAAAGCCCTCCATACTGTTTTCCAGGTCAATGAGGATTTTTTTTCTCTGCTCACGGCTTTTCAGTTCATAGAGGGACTTTTCAAGTTCGGATTTTGCATTTTCAAAGCTTTCCTTTCGGGAATTATACAGCCTTTCAATGCCCGACAGCTTATTTTCAATCTCCGATTTCTGATTTGCAATTTTCTGCAATTCCGCCTTATTATCGGCAATTTTCCTGTTGTATTCCTCAGCTGCCGATTCCGTATCTCCAAGGCTTTCAATCAATTCTTCAAGCCGCTTTTCCTCGTCATATGCCTGCTTTTGTGCAGTTTCAGCAGCAAAATTCAATTCCGTCCGTCTGATATTGAGAGAATTTATCTCATTATTCGCCTTTTCAACTAATTTGCCGATTTCGGAATTTTCCCCCTCGGCAGCTTCCGATTGTGCCGAAACAGCGTTTATTTCCGCTATTACAGCCTCTTTTTCAGCTTCAAGGTCAGCGATTTTCTTTTCGGTTTCCCTGCGGCGGAGTTCAAGGTCACGCTTAGTTTCCTCAGAGTCCGCCATAGCCTTTTCAGCCTTTTTTATAGCCTCAACGCAATGGCTTATATCATTCTCAAATACCGCAATATCGGACTTTTTCTGTGATGAGGACTGCTCCTCCTCCAGCATTTTCCGACGCAGTTCATCGGATTTCATTGTACATTCCTGCATACGGCGGTAGCTTTCCTGAAGCTTTTCCTCCTCACGGGCAATGTCATTTTCCGTATTTTCATATTCGCCACGGCTTATGAGGATATTTTCCTCTAATTTATCAAGCTTTACTTTCAGTTCGTCAAGTCGTGTAATCCATACCGCCAGTTCAAGACGCTTTCTTTCCTCAGCAAGCTTTATAAATTTCTGTGCCTTTTCCGATTGAATTCTCAAAGGCTCAACTCGTCCTTCAAGTTCCGAAAGAATATCGGAAAGGCGGAAAATATTCTCCTGTGCGGCGGTGAGTTTTCGCTCCGCTTCGACTTTTTTATAGCGGAATTTTGAAATACCTGCCGCTTCTTCAAAAATATCACGGCGTTCTCCCGATTTAGAACTGATAATATTATCAATCTTACCTTGACCAATCATAGAATAACCGTCACGGCCAAGACCTGTATCCATAAACAGCTCGTGAATATCAC
>CALFMA010000730.1 GCA_937880065.1 uncultured Ruminococcus sp. | reverse complement strand
AAGCCCCTTGATAATCTCTGTCACCCTGTTTCTGTAATCCGAGATGCGGAGGAGCTTGCTGCTGAGGCTTTCGGAGCAGCAAATGCTTTTTTTATGGTAGGAGGAACAACATCGGCTGTTCAGAGTATGATTATGTATGCCTGCAAAAGCGGCGATAAGATAATTATGCCAAGAAACGTTCACAGGAGTGCTATAAACGCTCTTATTCTTACAGGAGCAGTCCCCGTATATGTAAACCCCGATGTTAATAATCAGCTTGGAATTGCTTTGGGAATGTCCGTTGAGCAGGTGGAAAAGGCTATCCGTGAAAACCCGCAGGCAAAGGCAATTATGGTCAATAACCCCACATATTACGGCATCTGTTCCGATTTAAGGAAAATTGTAAAGCTTGCCCATGACCACGATATGCTTGTACTTGTGGACGAAGCCCACGGAACACATTTTTACTTCGGCGAAAATTTCCCTGTAACCGCAATGGCGGCAGGGGCTGATATAGCTTCCGTAAGTATGCATAAATCGGGAGGAAGTCTTACACAAAGTTCATTCCTGCTTATGGGGGATAAAATTAATTCTGATTATATGCGGCAGGTGGTAAACCTTACACAGACCACCAGCGCTTCATATCTGCTTTTGTCAAGCCTTGACCTTTCAAGAAAGCGTCTTGCACTTGGCGGCAGAGAAATATTTGCAAAAACTGTTGAAATGGCTGAATACGCACGTTCCGAAATTAACGGCATAGGCGGATATTACGCTTATTCAAAGGAACTTGTAAACGGCGACAGCATTTATGATTTCGACATATCAAAATTAAGCGTGTACACACTTCCAATCGGACTTGCAGGAATTGAGGTTTATGACCTCCTTCGTGATGAGTACGATATACAGATAGAATTCGGCGATATAGGCAATATTCTTGCGTATATCTCCGTTGGCGACAGAGAGCGTGACATTGAGCGTCTTATAAGTGCGTTGGCTGAAATCAAACGCCGATTCGGACGTTCTGGAGCCGATATGCTTACACAGGAATATATTTCTCCTGTGGTGGCAGATACTCCAAGACGGGCATTCTATGCCGATAAAATATCACTTCCTCTGGAGGAATCCGCAGGAAGAATATGCACGGAATTTGTAATGTGCTATCCTCCCGGAATTCCCATACTTGCCCCCGGCGAGCTTATAACGGAGGATATTATAAAATACATAAAGTATGCCAAGGAAAAAGGCTGTCAGATGACAGGCACAGAGGACATAAATTTAGAACGGCTTAATGTTCTTGCATAGGATTTTTGAAATCCAAAAAGGAGAATAAATATGAAAATTAAAAAGATGTTTGCAGCGGCTTTGGCGGCATCAATGCTGCTTACAGCCTGCAATTCAAAAACAGGCGATAATTCGCAGGAAAATAATAATACAGGTGACGGAATAATCTATCAGTATACGGATTTTCTTGATTACACCTTTGACGGAAATTATACAATAGCAGAGCCTTCTACTTCCAAAACTCAAGCAGGTACAGAGTATGAGCAGACTGTTACTAACTGGGAAGTAACATACAAGGATAAAAGCGGTGAGGAGTCGAAATTATACTATCGTGCAACAGACTATATTGCCGCTGATGAGCCAATTTATATGAACAAGGAAAATCACGATTTATCTGAGATTGACTCCTTTGTAGTAGCCGCTGTTGGCGAAAGAATAAAGAAAGAATTTGTGGAGAATATTGCTTCAAAATATATGGAACTGCAATACGACCCGCTAAGAGGAATTTATATCTGTCCTGACATCGGTGACTTCACAATTTTGTGCTATCCCCCTGTATTTATTGGTTCAGTTGGCGGTGAGGTTTTTGATAAATCCTGCGAAATCACGGAGAAACGCCTTACTGTTGGAAGCGGTCTGAAAGTTGTTGACGCTGACATTAAGAACACATGCTCCAACGATGAATTTACATTTACTTGTCAGTTTGTAATTAACCAAGGACTTGACAAAGAAAAATATATCGGTATTATGGAAGATATGATGAAGGATTTTGAGGAATACACAGGTACTCCTATGAACTACAATTTTTTCCTTGCTGAGTCGGGAAATCCTCAATGGCTTATGAAGTCAATGCATCTCCTCGGCAATCAGATTACAGAAGAACAGCTTGACAGCGGCGAAGTTGTCTATGCTGACGATTTAAAGGAACACATTTTCTCAAAGTATTAATATAGGGAGGGGTAAAAGTGGAACTGTGGTTTACGGAAAGACATACGCCAAATGTAAAACTGTCCATTAAGGTTGACAGGCAGCTTTATACGGGACAAAGCGAATTTCAGCGTATTGATGTTTTCGATTCAAAGGAATTCGGACGTTTTCTGACTCTTGACGGGTATATGATGCTTACGGAAAAGGATGAATTTATATATCACGAAATGATAACCCACGTTCCAATGGCAGTTCATCCCAATCCGAGAAATATTCTTGTAATCGGTGCAGGTGACGGCGGAGTTGTAAGAGAGCTTACACGTTATCCCACAGTTGAGTCAATTGACCTTGTGGAAATTGATGAAAATAAATTTAATGATTTTTATATCGTCCATAAAAGAACAAAAAGAAAACAAAAAGAAGAATAAGAAAAATGCTTAACAAAAAAACTATCATTACAATTTCAATTTTAGCTATAGCAGGTATTGGACTTGCAAGCTATCAATTCACGAAACCTAAAGAAGAATATAGAACAAGACCTGTTGCGGTTCGTGATATTACTCAAGTTGTAGAAGCTTCAGGAACTATTAACCCAGTAAACACTGTCAGTGTTGGCTCTACGGTATCTGGGTTGATTAGCGGACTTTACGCAGATTACAACTCCCACGTAAAAAAGGGGCAATTGCTTGCAGAAATCGACCCTAGGACATTCCAAGCAACGGCAGAGCAAAATAAAGCTG
>CALFMA010000729.1 GCA_937880065.1 uncultured Ruminococcus sp. | reverse complement strand
TTGCACGGATCTGCTCAAGTTCACGATACATCTGCTCTTTCTTTTCTCCTTCAACGTCATAAAGTGTTTTAAGGATAATTGCTTTGAGTACATTACTGAGAGCATAACCGAAGAGAAGGAATGCAAGTATCCTTAAGCACACATTAAGATAATCAGGCTTAGCCTGCATTGTTTCAACAAGGTCACCAACAGGAGAAGTTTCATAGCCTGCCCATACAATCAGAAATTCTATGGCTGCGGTTTTCACTCCGCCTAAGGCAGTATTGACCCAACCCGGAACAAGACCTTGAATCGCTTCAATTCTTTCGCCTGTTTTCCACTCGAGGTAATCCATAAATTCGACATTGAAGTGAGAGTTTGAAAGCTCCTGAACACCGATACCGACACCGAAGAGGAAATAGAACACATAGAAGAATATACTGTTCCAGCCCTCAAAGAACTTGATGCCCATCTTTGTTTCCACATAGCATATGCCGAAAAGCACAAGAGCTGAAACAGGTGAATAGATGCCGCAGAATTTAAGCAGCTTTGTGGGCTCGTGCTTCTTTGAAAGCTTTGTGGTGATGACGTTACCCACAACGGTGCCGACAGCTGTCGGAATTGTAAGAAGAATATTGTTCTGAGAGCCGACAGTGATTGCTGCAAGGAATGATGACATTTTGCCGAGCATCGCTAAATTGTTCACCCACTGCATCGCATGATAGGCACGATAGTTCTTGTGCTTGAAAAGGCCAAACAATGTTTTGGTAATTTTGATTTTCTGTACAGGATACTCAATTCTTTCCTTACAGAAAAGTCCCACCATAAGGTTACCGAATGCGGTAACGACTGCAGCAACAATGGCAAGAGTCATATACATTTTGTTCTTGTCATCACTGAAGATGCCATAAACGAAGGTTGCAATGTATGCTCCGCCGTAGCCGATATAATAGGACAACTGCCATATTGTTGCAATGGTTTTCT
This sequence comes from uncultured Ruminococcus sp., assembly GCA_937880065.1. The sequence goes on along the minus strand of CALFMA010000729.1, from coordinate 2,374 downwards.
TTTCCTTAGGATTGGGTGAAATAACATGAGTAATGTGCTGTCCGAAATTGTTAAAGGCATTGAACACAGTCTGTGCACTGGCTATACCGTAACGCAAAAGTGTCATCTGCTGAACAGTCCAGCCTTCGGGGACATAGAAATATAAAGCTGTGAGAGCGAATATAGGAATAAGACAAATGATATACCAATGACGGTATCTGCCCCAACGGGTTTTCCAGTTCTGAATAATAACGCCGGAAATAACACCAATTACTATGCCTAAAACAGTGGTAAGTGTAGTCTGAACGGCAAGAATATCTGCAATTTGTTCAGCATTAACTCCCACAGGACCGTAATAAAGCTCGTGCAGGAATGCTGCAGCAAGTGTACCTGTAAGGGTTGTTCCGAACATACCACCGATTCTTGAAAGCATTACGCAGAAATACTCGAATTTTGAAATATGTTTACCCTCACCGTGAATGAGAGCATTCTGCGGAATTTCAGTAGCAGATGTTTTTTTGGTTCTTAACATCATATCATCCCCGTAATTTTATTTGGTTGATTTTAAATTACTAAAAACAACCATTATACATATAGATTAACATATTTTCTTTAAAGTTCCAATGTAATAAATCACAACAATATTTTTGAATTATCACAACAAGAGAGATATACGTAAAATACATCCGATTTATTAAATATCAAAGCAAAAAACAATTCCTTTGGAATAATCCAACAAAAAATGGTTTTATTAATTACTTTTTGCAGATTTACTCTTGTTTAGACAGCAAAGAAATGATACACTGAAATTACGATTTATCACACTTATTACTGTGATTTATACTATTAAACAGGAGTAAATTTCAGAAATATGAATAGTGTTGAAAATGTTTGTGAGTATTATTCCCACTTTAAAGATGATTTTCCGATTAACATATTTGCCGTAGGAGAAAGCTTTTGGTACGAAGATTGTTTCTTTGAAAGAGCTACTTCAGAAATTACTGCCATTGAGTATGTTGTCAGCGGATATGGAGTTCTCGAAAACAACGGCAAAAAATATGATATCGGACCAAAGGATGTTTTTTTATTAAGAAAAGGAACTCACCATAAGTACTATAATGCTAAACACAGTACACTTCACAAAATATTTATTACTTTAACCGGTGAACTCCCAGAAATATTACTAAATCAGTATTTACCCGGTCATGATTACGTTTATCATAATTGTGAGCTTGAAGAGCTTTTCAGAAACATATATAAAAAGACCCAAAAATACGGCACCGATTATTCTGATTTAGTTGATGATATGGTACCTGAAATTATGAAGTTAATTATCGCCATAAGTCATTGTGCATCAAATGACAAAAAAGACATTGCATCTTTAATGAGAGAATATCTTGATTCACAGATATACAAAGCTTTTTCACTTGATACAATGTGCCAAAAATTCGGCTACTCAAAAAATCACATAATCAATATATTTTCAAAAAGATTCAGCATTACCCCCTATCAGTATTACACAACAAAAAAACTCGAAACCGTTAAACTGTATCTGACTAATACAAATCACTCAATTTCAGAAATTGCAGAAAAAATGTCTTTTTCTGACCAACAGTATTTTTCCTCATGGTTCAAATCACTTTGCGGAATATCTCCTTCGAAATTCAGAAGTAATTGCGGAAAAGGGAATTGTGATAATTCACAATAAGTATTGAGATTATTCCCATTGTAAACCGCTTGGTTTATGTGTTAATATGCAAATAATTGTATATCAAAATCAGTAATGAAGGGTGAATAAAAATGAAACCTGTCAGTTTTTATCTTGTAACTGATACCCATTATTTTGAAAATGAATTAGGTGCCGGAGGAAAAGCATTTGAAAAAAATATGCTCACTGAACAGTATTTTGTCAAGGAAAGCAGTGCAATTGTAAAATCCACTTTTGCACGAATCATCGAAGATAAAGAAACAGATATTGTTATAATTCCGGGAGACCTTACAAAAAACGGTGAAAAAGAAAGCCACAACAGCTTTATAAAAGAGCTTCACAAGCTTAAGGAAAACGGAAAAAGGGTCTATGTAATAACTGCCGGTCACGATTATAACGATTCAGCTTACATATTAAAGGATGACGGGCGTGTACCTGTTGAGGGAACGGACTTTAATGACCTTTGTGATATGTACCGTGATTTCGGTTATGGAGATGCTATAGCTTTTGATGAACCTACTCATTCTTATGTTGCCGAAATTACCCAAGGGGAAAGAATGCTCGCTATATGCTGTGACAGCCTCAATCAGCCCAAAGGTGCAATGGACGAAAGACATATGGCGTGGGCAAAAGAGCAGATTGACAAAGCAAAGGCAGATAACTGCTCTATTTTTGCCATATGCCACT
>CALFMA010000728.1 GCA_937880065.1 uncultured Ruminococcus sp. | reverse complement strand
ATGTAGGTTTCGGTAAAGGTCTCCATTTCAACCGCACTCAATACTCTTGCATCAACCCCAAGGTGACACAAGGAATCCTGCAAGGCAAGGGCATTGATCGTAGTGGCAAGCATACCCATATGGTCAGCCCTTGTACGGTCCATTTTACCACTGCTTCTACCACGCCAGAAATTACCACCGCCAACAACAATAGCAATCTCTACACCCATATCAACGCATTCTTTAACGCTTTGGCAAACTTCCAATACCTTTTCGAAATCGATACCTACGCCTTTTTCACCGGCAAGTACCTCACCGCTGAGTTTTAAAAGCAGTCTTTTATAAACGGGTTCCATAAAATAAATCCCCTTTCACCGTAAATTACGGCATAATTTTTTACTATATTATTTTACAATAAATGCTAACTCTTGTAAATAGTTAAATAACTAAAATTAACCCATTATTTATATTTAATTTATACAACAAATAATGCCGACGGAATAAATCCGTCGGCAAACTATTTCAAGAGACTCGCCTTTTAAGTCTTATTTTATCAGAAATCATAGCAACAAATTCGGAGTTAGTGGGTTTACCACGTTGGCTTTGTATTGTATAGCCGAAGTAAGAGTTCAAAACCTCTACATCGCCCCTGTCCCAAGCGACTTCTATTGCGTGACGAATTGCTCTTTCAACACGTGATGATGTGCTTTTAAAATTCTTAGCCACAGTAGGATAAAGAATTTTTGTAACGCTTTCAAGCATCTCTTCATCATAGACGGAAATAACTATTGCCTCACGGAGATAATGATAACCCTTTATGTGTGCAGGAACGCCTATCTGATGTATGATTTCTGTAACTATAACTTCCATATTGATTTCGTCTTTCTGCTGATTTATTTCCTTGCTGACAGAAATAGCTTTTTCAACAAGTGTCTGAATACCGAAAGGCTTTTTGATTACTTCTGAGGCACCTATTCTCATAAGTTTCTCCTCTTCTTCAATCTGACCGTAAGATGTTATAACAATGAATTTAGGCGGAACAATCATATCAGCCTTTACTCTGTTTATGACACTTTCAGCGTTAGCACCCTGCATTTCGGCATCAACTATAACAATATCGGGACGTTCGTCTTTTATCGCCTCAATAGCGTCATTTCCGTTTTTCTGTCTTGTAATAACGATAAAACCGTTATTCTTGAGTGTTGTTGCTGAAACGGATTCGCCGTTTATTCCGTTTTCACATAAAAGTATTTTTGTTTTCGTTGTCATTCGGGATTACCTCCAAAGAATTACTAATTTTTTCCATATTTTTATGATATCACAACATTATCCCGAAATCAAGGTTTATTTATCGCATTTTTCGACAAAAATGCCGAATTTACGCGTATCTGCGCACTTAATAATTTCGCTCTGTATAACGGATAAAAGGGGTATTCCTATAATCATTCCCCATATTCCGAAAAGATTTCCGCCGACAATTATGGCAAAAAGTGTCCAGAAAGGTTTAAGGCCGACGGAAGTTCCGACCACTCTCGGATAGATAAGTTGCGCCTCAATCTGTTGTAATATCAGAATAAAAACTATAAACCATACAGCGCTCATAGGGTCGGCAAAAAGAAGAATTAAGGCTGAGGGGATCGTTCCCATAACGGGGCCGAAAACGGGGATTATATTTGTAAAGCCTATTATCGAGCTTATCAGCAGAGGATATGGAAATCCTAAGACTGCCATTCCGATAAAACAGAGTATCCCCATAATGAACGAATCTGTAAGCTGACCGCTTAAAAATCCTGAAAAGGTTTTGACAGATGTTGAGTATAG
>CALFMA010000727.1 GCA_937880065.1 uncultured Ruminococcus sp. | reverse complement strand
AGAGACAAGAATCAGAGAAATAGAAGGGATTAAGGACTGTGCAGTAATAGCAAGAGCAGACAGCAGCGGAGATAAGGCAATATATGCGTATTACACAAGTGATGAGGAAGTGAGAGTATCAGAAATAAGAGATACCCTCAGCGAGAGCCTGCCCGAATATATGGTGCCGGCATATATGATGCAGATAGAAGCAATACCTGTAACAAGAAATGGAAAGCTTGATAGAAAGTCGCTGCCGGATGTTGATTTTAGAATTGAAAATGAATATATAGCTCCGACAAATGAACTTGAGGAAGCAATCTGTCAGTCATTTGAAAGCATAACCGATGCGGAAAAAGTGGGAATAACAACTGATTTCTTTGATTTAGGCGGCAATTCTATTAAAGCTATACGTGTTATTTCTCAGCTTAAAAACAGCGGATACGATCTGAAAATCAATGATATTCTTGTCGGAAAGACACCGAAAGCAATAGCTGAATTATATTCTGAGCGAGTAGAGAATAATTATGATAAAGCAAAGCTTTCATATCCTTCGCCGAAAAATATCAGATACGATTATAATGCTATCAAAGAATATTTGTCTGATACAATAATAAAATGCAAAGAAAATATTGAATACAGAAAAGTTGAAACGGCATATACGCCTGAAAGAGGACAAGCATATTTCTATACTGTTGAAAATGTCGTGTTTAGCGTTGTTAAGACAAAAATAGATGCATCTGTTTCGAAGAGGGAGCTTATTGATGTACTTCAGAAGCTGATTAGTGAGCAGAGTGTTCTCAGAAGCGGATATAACTGTGAAACAAAGATGATCGAACAGTACATATCTGAGGATAATTGGTATATTCCATATTTTGAAGAGAAGGATACTTCTGAGATAACAGCGTATATGGAGTCATTGCTTGTGCATATAAATAATAGCGTATCTAAATTAAGTAAACTTCAATCACTTATTGCAGTTGTTAAGACTCTGTCAGGAGAGCATAATGTTTATTTATATATCAATCACGGTTTATGGGATGAGTATTCTGATAATGTATTCTGTGATAGAATAAACAGTCTGCTTAGAAATAAGAATGAGTATAGCCGTTATGATTATTCAGAATATGTAGCTGAATTCAATAAAAAGTATTCAGAGAAGTCAAATGATCCTGATAAAATCCGGAATTTTACTGAAGCTACTGAAAAATATGTTGATTTCATTAAGAAATGCGGATTAAATATGTATCATTCTTCTGTTTCATTCAAATTAAATGAAGAAACGCTGAAAGCTGTTTCACTTGATCCTATGGGCACTTTCATGAATATGTTCATTAATCTTAACCCTGCATTTAAATCACTTGATGTAATTCCATTTAATATTTTATATCATGGAAGAACTGATGCTGATGATAAGATGCTTGGTTATAAGGTCGTATCGCTTCCTGCATTATATCATGTAAATGATAATTTGATTGAAGGCGGAATTGAATGCTTCAGCGGCAGATGTGATGCAAGTTTTGAGCTGTTTAATGAGGAATATATTAAACTTCATAATAAAATGGAGATTAAGGCGATGGCGATTAATTATCATGGAATTAAAAACATATCTGATATATCAATTGATGAGAATATGCAATTTTCAATTAACATATCATCAAACGAAACAAATGAATTGTTCCTTGATTGCTCAATTTTAAACGGTATAATGGAGCTTTATATACCTAAATTTGATATTGATGAAACATCTGCAAAAGAAAATTTATTAAAAGACATTGAAATATACTGCGAAGATCAGTAGTAATTATTTATGTATCAACTGAAATGGTTATACATGAAAAGTGTTCTGATAAGGCTGCGGAGCAGGTTATAAATCCAATTCGCAGTCTTTATCAGACATTAATATCTTTTATTCCGAATAAATCTATTGAAAGGAAAAAAGTATAAATTAATGTGAGGTAATATATGAAAAAAAATAATAATCTAAAAGAGGTACGTAAAAAACTTATGGGCGATTTTACGAGTTGCCATAGGTTTAAAAGATTTGTAATATTGTTGTTGCAGCTGGCTGAAGCATTGCTTCAGATTTCAATTCCGTGGATATTACAGTCAACTATAAATGCAATTACAGTAGAAATGTCTGTTAAAATATTTGTAAGAGCTATTACTTTAGCTGTAATAATAATCTTTTCTATGATTTTTATTTCTTACATCAAAACAAGGATACAGAATACATATATGTTCTGCTTTAACGCCTATATGAAAGACAAACTGTTTGCTAAAATGATGTCTAAAAGTGTTGTTGAGTTTAAAAATAACAACAGTGGTGAATATCTTTCAGTATATCAGACAGATGTTCAAAAAATCACAGACCTGTACATAAACGGAAAGTGGGGAATAGTATCTTCATTAACGTTATGTGTTCTGGGTATAATAAGTATGATAAAAATGAGTCCTAAGCTTGCATTAATTATTCTGATTGTACAGATAATACCAATATCAATAACGTTAATGCTTGGCATAAAGCTTCCTGTATATCATGAGGAGTTTTCTGCTAAAAGAGGTGCGTTCAGTGCAGCAACTCAGGATTATCTCAAGGGCTTCCGTCTTATAAAGGCATTTGCAACGGAAAAAGTTTTTATTAATAAATTCAGTTATAATAATAAAGTAGTTGAATCATCAGGAAAGCGTGTTTTAGATAAAGCGATAGGAATAAACCTTATAAATTATGTAGCAAATTATATTCTTATTATCGCAATGTTCTTTATAGGAGGACTTGAGGTTTTAAATGGAAAAATGCAGGTTGGAACAATCATAGCCTGTTTTGAGCTTTTTCAGACAATAAGCCAGCCTTTTACAGAATTGGCTATGCAGTTTAACAATGTGAGAACAGCAGATGGAACCTTTGAGCGAATTAATAAATTATTTTATTCTGATACAATTGATTTGCAGGAGGATATAAAGAAAAATAAAAATCTGCTTAATGAAATTACATCTATCAGACTTAATGATGTTTCATTTTCCTACAATAAAGAAAAGGTCACACTTGATAATGTTTCGTATGAATTCATAAATGGCAGGAAATATGCGATAGTCGGAGACAGCGGAAGCGGAAAAACTACACTTATGAATTTGCTTCTTGGATATTATCCTAATTATAAAGGTAATATCACAATTAATGATCATGAACTCAATGATTACTCATCGGAGCAGATTAATAAAAAAATATCTATTGTTCAACAGGATGTTTTCATATTTGATGATTCATTGAAAGCGAATCTTACACTTGGCAGAGAGTTTACCGATGAGCAGCTAAACAGTGCAATTCAGAGAGCAGGATTATCCGAATTCGTATACAAAAATGGTTTGGACTATATTTGTGGTGAAGACGGAAACAACCTTTCCGGAGGCGAAAAACAGCGTATTTCTATTGCACGTGCTTTACTTAGAGATTCTGGAGTAATATTTTTTGATGAAGTTACATCCTCGCTTGATAACTGTACAACTATAGCAATAGAGGAAACAATCAAATCTCTTGATAAGACCTGTATTGCAATTACACATAAGCTTAATCTTAATGTTCTCAGAAATTACGACGAGGTACTTGTTTTTAAAGAGGGTAAACTTGTTGAAAGTGGAACTGTAGATGAACTTATTGAGAACAATCAGTATTTTTATTCTCTATATACTTTTTCAAAATAATATTGTGGCACGTTGTAAAATGAACATGCAACTCCGAGAAAAAAGAATAGCCCACAGCAAAGATCCAAGGTATAATTAAAGTGCTACCAATAACAAACCGAAAGGATCAAGCTATGGACTGCATTCTTTATACCACAGAAACAAGAAAAGGTCAACACCTTAGTTTTGAAGAACGCGTGATGATTGAATTACGTCTAAAGGATGGCTGGAATATCAATCAGATTGCAAAGAAATTGAAGCGTTCCTACAATGCGATCAAGAATGGGATTGCACGAGGCACAGTTATGCTGTATTACGGAAAAGTTAAGCGTTACAAGGCACGTGCCGGACAGGCAGCTTATGAACTGAATCGGCAGAAATGTGTGAGAACAACGAAACTGCTTGAATGTATGCATTTCATCCGCTATGTTGAGCAGCATTTTGAAGAGGACGGCTGGTCATTGGATGCCTGAACAGGTTATGCACTGAAAAGCGGTGAATTCAGCCCAGAAGAAATCGTCTGCACCAAAACACTGTATAACTACGTGGATGCCAGCTTCATGCATATCAAGAATATCGACCTGCCGGAAAAGGTCAGCCGAAAACCTAAACATAAGCGTGTACGTCAAAACCGACGCAAACTTGGCGACAGCATCGAGGAACGGCCCGAAATCATTGAAACCCGTGAAGAATTTGGGCATTGGGAGTTTGACTCGGTGTTGGGTATGAAGGGTGAAGACGAGCCTGTTGTTGTGACGATGGTGGAACGAAAGAGCCGTTGCTGCATCTGGCTTCGTGCTGAAAACCATCCTGCTGATGCATTGATAGATGCTGTGAATACCA
>CALFMA010000726.1 GCA_937880065.1 uncultured Ruminococcus sp. | reverse complement strand
ATGTCTTTGCATATGGCTCAAATCACTATCAGATCATTAATTCATATATCGGCTTGCGTCCAGGTGCTGAAGATAAATACAGAATTTCCACAACGGCTGACGGCATTCACATTTCCAACTCAGGAGGGTATTTCCGTATTGATAACTGCGATCTGAGCTTCTGCGGTGATGATATTATCAATATCCACAGCAATATGTTCTATATCAAAAGTATTGATGAAAGCCGAAAAATCATGCAGGGAACAGTTCCGAACAAAATAGTAGAACCCGGACACACACTGAGCTTTATGGATACGGATTTCAACATCATTGACTGTAAAGCAACAGTTGAATCAATCACAAGAAACGGATATGAGGCAACGATTACATTGACCGAGCCATTGCCTGAAACTATTTCTGCGGGATTGGTTGCATATAACGGAAACAGACATTCTGAGAATTATGTTCTGACGAATAACTATGTACATGAAACAAAAGGACGTGGATTTCTGCTCAACAGTGATAACGGACTCTGCGACGGAAACACGTTCTACCGCACTTGCAGTCAGACATTACAGGTACGCACAGATATTCCTACTGACAGAGTTATTGAGGGTACGGGTGCAGACCATATTCAGATCAGCAATAACACCTTTATTGAGTGTAATTTCGGAGGCAGAGGCGATGTAATTACCATTGAAAGCCTGCTGGATGGTGAAAGAGTTAATAACACACCATTGGCGGAAATCAATATCAGCAACAATGAGTTTATATCGTGTTATCAGGAAGTAATCAATGCGGATAACGTCAACGGTCTGACAATTGAAAATAATATCATCAGGGATAGCGAAAACTACATCATCGGCGAGCATTGCAAAAACGTAAAAGTCGAATCAAATACATTTCTTCTGAAAGGCGATATCAACGCTGACGGCACATTCAACGTAGCCGATGTAGTTGCACTCCAGAAATGGCTATTGGCTGTTCCTGATACAAAGCTTGCCAATTGGCAAGCAGGGGATTTCTGCAATGACAACAGGCTTGATGTGTTTGATCTTTGCCTTATGAAACAGGAACTATTGGGCATCTCTAAAAACCCTTTTTGAGAAAAAACAGCTATGCATGGCATCTGACAAAAAAGCCTGTTTTTCGGGCTTTACATGTTGAAAAATGGTAAGAAGTGTGGTATAATAAAGAAAAACAGTTAAGGAGGAACCAATATGAAATCAAAACTCATATCCACCATCCTTGCGGCGGCAATGACGCTATCTGCTGTCACGCTTCCCATGCCGCTTAAAACGAACGCCGAAGCCGATTCACTCATTGTCAGAAAATTCGATCTTGGCGGGCTTGGTGTGGCGGATGGATATATCGGGGTATCTGCATCGGAGGGATATGATGCTTCAAAGGGCTACGGCTTTGCCAATACCGATGCCGTTGAAAATGTCACAGCAAGCGGAAAGGGTGTGTTAGCAGATGCCGTACGGTTCAAATCCGATGTACCGAATCATATCTTCAATGTTGATCTGCCAAGTGGTGTATATAAAATCACCGTCACAACAGGTGATGTGAAGTCAACGACAATCACCGCTGAAAGATTTCCGCAGCTTTTCTTTCTGACAGGCAGTAATGCGACTGATACATTTACAATTCCTGTAACGGACGGTCAGCTGAATATTTACGCAGGTTCGGGCGTGGGAACGGAATTTTCTCTCAGCACGATTGAAATCGAGCAGATCTCCACAGGAACGACAACGAAACCGACAATCTGGGTAGGCGGTGATTCGACTGCGGCAAGCCGCTACAATGTGGAAGATGATGAAGTGCATGGCTGGGGACAATATCTGCCCGATTATGTGGATATGAACAAGTATGATGTTCGTAATATATCCGCAAGCGGCATTACCTCCTCCGATCTGAATAAGGCATTGTTCGGTACTATCGAGCATTACGGCAAAAACGGCGATATCTTGCTACTTTCCGTTGGCATAAATGATTATACGAAAGCGTATAGTGCGAATCCTATTACACCCGATTCGACCAGCTATATTGCGAATATGACAGATATGGTTCAGCGTGCAAAAGCAAAGGGCATGACGGTTTATCTTGTCAAGCAGCATGGGCAGATCAACGACACTGCCAAATATCCGCTTCCAAAGAGCAGATGGTTCAATGATGCAATTGATGAGATCGCAGAAACTGAACAGGCTGCTGTGATGGATCTGTTTACTCCATGGCTGGAGCTTTCTCTGGAAAACAAGTATTTTGAGATGGAAGAATACTATACTGACGATTCCCTGCATCTGAATGCAGATGGTGCTGACAAAATGGCGGAAATGGTAAGCGGACTGCTTTTCCCACCGAAAGAACAGGGAGACATCACAGAGGATCCTTACAAGGATTTTGATAATGCTTCCACAATCTATTATCAGTCAGAAGCTTCGGGAAAGGCTGTTTCCAATCCGCACAAGGGCTTTGTAATGACAGCCTATACTCCCGATATGATTCATTCCTCCAATGGCTTTGCGTATGGAATCGACGGTTCCGCCGATAACCAAGCATGGGATGTTGTCACGATTGTCAGTGGCTCGCCGAAATGGTGCGACCTCAATCCTGATGAGGGCGTGTATAATTGGGACGAAATCGACCGTATGCTGGAAGCATGCGAGAAACACGGTCTGACATATGGCATCCGCATCATGCCGTATTCTTCCTATTTGTCCGAGGACTATGTTCCGCAGTGGATTTACGATAAGGGCGCTGAAAAGAACACGGCACCGCTTCGGGATGATCCATCGGTTCAAACAGTATTCCCCAAGTGGGATGATCCTGTATACCTTCAGGCACATAAGGCTTTTACCAAGGCACTGGCTGAAAAATACGACGGTGATCCGAGAGTAGAATTTATAGACATCAGACCTTTCGGCGATTATGGAGAATGGCATAACTCCTTTGCGGTGGGGGATGAGAAATTCATGCCCTCTCTTGAAATTCAGAAGGATATGCTGGATTTCTATGCAGAGGCTTTCGATGAAACAACCATTGCACTGCCCTCCAACGCCCGTGGAGAGATCTATCAATATGCACTCTCGATCGGAATCGCAAAGCGTGATGACGGACTGATTTCCATTCCCAATGCCGAGTGGAGTCTCAGACCTGCCTACAAAGCCAATCTGCCGGTACTTGGCGAAAACTATCAGACCTATACATGGATGAAGGAGACGGTCAGAGAAAATGAGTATTCTTATGTGAACTGGACGCCTGAGCGTTTCCGTGAGACCATTGAAATATCCCATATGTCGATCTATGCACTTGATCAGGACAGCAATTGCAGCTACAAATTCTACAAAGAGCAAAAAGAAGTGATTGACGAAATGTGCAACCGTCTTGGCTACAATTTCACCGTCACATCGGCAAAACGAAATGACAACAAGCTCCTTGTCACAATCAAAAATACAGGACTTGCCCCCGCATTTTTCAATATTGACTTGTGTGCGGAAATTACCGACAAGGACGGCAATAAGCTGAAAACCTTCGGCGAGCCTGTTAGAATCGAAGAAGGCTCTTTCCACGATGAAGAAGAAAAGACCTTTCTGTTTGAATATGACGGCACACTTCCCGAGGATGCCATCATATGCCTTGCCATGTACGACAGCGACAATCCGCTTGTCACAGGCAAAAATCCGACAATTAATTTCGACAACAAGAACACACTGTCTACAAACAGATTGCAGCTGATGACGGAAACACCAAATGGCGATGTCAATGCAGACGGTACATTTAATATTGCCGATGTGGTATTACTCCAGAAATGGCTGCTTGCTGTTCCTGATACAAAGCTTGTCAATTGGAGAGCAGGAAATTTCTGCAATGACAACAGACTTGATGTGTTTGATCTTTGTCTTATGAAACAGGAACTTTTGAAAAACAACTGAATACCATACAAAGAGTCTTCAATTACGAAGGCTCTTTTTCATTACTGAAAGATTATATCAAAAATACTGTGTAATATGGTAGAATTGTTTACATTCATATACGACACGTTCTTTTTAGTGAAACATACATAAATTAAAGAAAGCCTCACATACTATTCATGAGGTGATGAATATGGCAAAACAGGGAATGAAGCGTCCAGAGAAAACACACATTCAGCCAAGGAATTCAGTAGCAGCAGTACCTGAAATACAAGGAAAAGCAAAGCACGGGAAAGTACATGCTAATCCGATTATTGCTGGAACAGTTCCACCGTCACAGAAAGTGTATCATACTAATCCATTCACTAAAGAAAAACAGATTTCAAGAGCATATTCGATTATTGACAACGATCTTGCAAGAGATAACGTTGAAAACGATCTGACTGCTGCTGATTTACAGGATTTATAAAAAATAGCCGTCTGATACTGAATCAGGCGGCATTTTATAAGGAGATATTTATGAGTAACCAATTAAAGTATTCAACAAGTCCATATCTGCTTCAGCACGCAGAAAATCCTGTAAACTGGTATATGTGGAGTGACGAAGCATTTGAAACAGCAAAAAAGGGAAATAAGCCGATTTTTTTGAGTATCGGCTACAGCACTTGTCATTGGTGTCATGTAATGGCACATGAAAGCTTTGAGGACGAGAAAACGGCTGAAATCCTCAATAAATACTTTGTGTCTATCAAGGTTGACCGTGAGGAACGTCCCGACATTGACAGCGTATATATGGCGGTATGTCAGGCGTTCACGGGCAGCGGTGGTTGGCCTACAAGTATTTTTATGACATGGGATAAAAAGCCATTTTTTGCAGGGACATATTTTCCTGTCCGTTCACGATACGGTATGCCCGGATTTTCGGATTTGCTTATGACAATTGCGGAACAATGGGAGAAAAATCAAGATAAATTGCTTGAATCAGCAGATGAAATAATAGCTCATCTGAAAAATAGTAATTTGAATGGGAAGAATAATATTTCTGAAAATATAATAGAAGATGCAGTAAAGCATTTTAAATATATCTACGACAGCATATATGGCGGCTTCGGACGTGCACCGAAATTCCCTACACCGCATAATCTGTTATTCCTGCTGAAGGAGTATCAGGTAAACAAAGAAAAAGATTTGCTTCATAACGAAATTGAAGAGGCTTATTTGGAAAAAGAAATTTCCCGTATGTATGAACGTTTGGCTAAATCGGGAAAAAATACAGCCGTAATCAGCGAAAAACTGACTAAACTGAAAAAATCACAAATGAAAAAATAACTCTTAAATAAATTTTAAGTCAAATTATATTAGAATCCCCTTGTTATACAATCAGGGGATTCTTATTTATGTTAAACATAATATGGGCCGGATTTTTGCAAAAGAGGTGATGGCGACCGGATTTTTTATTGTTGCTTTTGTAGCTGCCGTATTTCAATCAATCAACGGCAATTTTGATGTCTGGAACAGTCTTTCAACTGCACTATTTTCAACAGCTCATTTGGGATTTAAGATTGCTTTGGATTTAACCGGAGTGCTGTGTTTTTGGCTTGGTTTGATGAAAATCGCCGAAAAATCAGGTTTAACCGAATTGTT
>CALFMA010000725.1 GCA_937880065.1 uncultured Ruminococcus sp. | reverse complement strand
ATTGATCTATGTGTTTATAATGAAGAAGAAGGAATCAGAGTTACATCAAATGGAGGAGATCAAAATCTTGGAGGAAATGATTTTGATGAAGTCATGATGGGATTGATTAAAGAGAAAATTCTTGAAGAAGCAAAATCGGAATTTGCCAACTTTGAAAATGTTCTGGAATCTGCAAGAAATCGCCTCAGAATGGCTGATAAAGACCTTGAAACTCTCATCGGAACAAGGACAAATGCCATTAACCGCACTTTGAAAAATGTGGGAATTGAGTATAAAAACAGCGATGAGTAATTTTTAAGAATACCGCAAAAAGCTCCCCAAGAGAAAATCTCGGGGAGCTATTGTATTATTCATCCGCCCTTACACGGTAATTACACTTATTATTCGTTATCTTTCTTTCTGAGAGCAATTGCACCTGTTACTGCGGAAAGTGCGAGGATACCTGCAACTGCACCAACGCCTGAATCCCCTGTCTTAGGTGAACTGCCTGCCTTAGTTGTTGTAGCCTTGCTTGTTGTAGTTGATTTCTTTGTAGTTGTTGTGCTTGTTGATGAAGATGCTGTTGTAGTTGTTGATAAAGATGCAGTTGTAGTTGTTGTATTATCAAGAGTTGTTGTGGTTATTGGTGTAGTTTCTGTTGTAGTTACAGCAGGTTCGTCAAGAGCAACAAATGTGTAATTCTTTGATGCCGCAAATGTTTCAGCAGCTGTACCCTTATAACCCTTAATTGTTACCTTTGCAGTTGATTCGCCAAGTAAATCATCAGCAATTGTCTTGATGTTCTTACCGAATACCATTGTTAAATTTTCAGACATTGCATTGCCGATAGCCATTGACTTTACCTCTGTAACATTGTCAGAGAAATTCAATGTATCAACCTTAACTGATGATGCAACTTTAAGAAGTCCGGCAAGAACGGCATTTTGTTCATCTGTAAGCTCAGTATTGGAAATATCAATTGTCTGAATAACGGAGCCGTCGAAATTAACGGTATTTCCCTTTAATTCAACACTCATTCCTGTTGCGGAATCCTTGATTGAAACTTCCTTTGTAACTGTGTCGTCTTTAACTTTAACTGTAACCGTACCGAATTGTGCTCTTGCATTATCAACAATTATGGGAGCATTTTCTGTAGGAGCAGTTGTAGTTGTTACAACTTCTGCCAAAGTAGTAGTTACAGCCTCTGTTGTTGTAGTTTCAGTTTCATCTGCAAAAGCAGTTACAGCTGTTGCTGTTGATGAGATTGCGAGAGCCATTGCCCAAGCTGTGATTTTTCTGAATGTCTTCATAATTATGACCTCCTGATTGTGTTAAAGTAAATTAAGCTATGATATATACGTCAAGTATACACCTATATTATAGCACACATATATTAAAAGTCAATACTTTTTCCTGAAAATTCACAATTTTTTCACATTTCATTCCAATTCGGAATCTGCCCTGTTGAAACAGCTGCGTAATATTCAAGGATTTTTGAAGCGTCTGTTGAATCAATTTTGCTGTCAGCGTTTACATCGGCGGCTTTTTTCTGTTCAGCCGATAAAGTTGACGCTCCCCCAGTCTGAATTGCCGAATATTCCGCAAGAACTGCTGATGCGTCAGATGAATTTACTGTTCCGTCGGAATTGACATCGCCTAAAAGAAAATCAGTTGTTTCCGCTCCGTCAATAATTACATAGTCAAAACCGTTATTTTTGGCATATTCAAGTCCTGCTGTGTTGTTGTACACATAAAATGTCGGAGAAAAGAGTACATAATTCGGGTGATAATAATAGTATCCCAGCGCATATTCTCCTATTTCGGTAACACTTTTGGGAATTGTTATTTTTTCAATGCTGAACGAATTTAAAGCAGCCGTACTTTCAATTTTTTTTACTCCTTCGCCGAATGTCAGCGTTTTCACACTATGACAGCCGTGAAAAGCGTGGTCTACAACAGTAGTTACACTTCCGGGAACATATATTTCTTCAAGGGATATACAGAGCTGGAAAGCATAATTGCCAAGTTTTTTGACGTTTTTAAGGTCAATGGATTTCAGGCTGTGACAGGTTGTAAAAGCATATTCATCAATAATTTCTATGCCGCCGGGAATATTTACTGTTTCAAGATTTTTACATTTTGAAAATGCCTTGTAATCAATGGTTTTTATGGTGTCGGGCAAAACAACTTCCTTTATTGTCTGATTGTCCTCGAAACAGCATTTCCCAATAGCAGTTACCGTTCTTTCACCAATTGTTCGGGGAACTATAACCTTTTCATCTGTTCCTGAATAGCCAAAAACTGCTATAGTACCGTCATCATTGACAGATGTCTTAAAATCAAGTTCTGCGGCTGAGCTTATTATTGAAAAATCCTTATTATAATTGTACTGCATTAACTCTACACAACCTATAGAAAGTGCGGCTGATAAAACTATATTGACAATACGCTTTATAATATTCATCTTTTTCATACCTCTCAATTAGTTGTTGTTCCAAGTGGGATTTTTTCCTGTAGAAAGGTCAGCATAGTAACGGAGGATTTCAGAAGCATCAGAGGAATCAACAACGCTGTCACCGTTTACATCAGCGGCTTTTTTCTGTTCATCTGATAAATCCAATGCTCCCCCTGTCTGAATTGCCGAATATCCTGCAAGAACTGATGAGGCATCGGAAGAATCAACTGCTCCGTCACCGTTTATATCCCCTTTTTCATGGGACTTAGCGGGAATATCAGCTGTTTCGTCAAGGGCAATGAACGTATAGTTTTGTTCAGCTGCAAAGACTTCGGCAGCTGTCCCCTTATAGCCCTCTATTGTAACTTTTGAATCAGGGGCAATTATCAAATCGGGAGTAATTGATTTGATGTTTTTTCCGAACTGTACAAAATATTCAGCAGGGGCACCAGTGTTTTCAATAAGGTTGGATTTTACTTCGATAACATTATCAGTAAAAATAAGCTTATCCGTCTGAATTTCCATAAGCACACCAAGCACAAGCATAATAAATTCAAAATCTTCCTGTGTAGCTTCATATTCGGTTTCGGATTTATCTTCATCTTCGAATGCTTCAATTATTGTACCGTCAATATATATGCCGTCCTTTTTAAATTCCATAGACATATCAGATGTGGTTTCTTTGATTAAAACTTCAATTTTCTCCAGATTGACAGTCATTTCTAAAGAACCCATAGTTCTTGTAATTATTGAGGGTGTTTCTTCCTCCCCCTCTGTCACAGCGGTTACCATTGGAATTGCCGTTTCTGTTGAAGCTGCAAAAGATGTTACAGCTGTTGAAGTTGACAAAACCGCAAGTGCCATTGACATTGCCATAAACTTTTTAAATTTTCTCATAATATCCTCCGTTAAAAAAATAATGATATACACAGATTGTGCATATCATTATTATAACATATACAAATCAAAAGTCAATACTTTTTAACAAACTATCGCTTCCAAGTTGGATGATAACCTGTTGCGGTTTTAGAGTAGTATTGAAGTATTTCAGAAGCATCAGAGGAATTAATTAATCCGTCACCGTTTACATCGGCGGCTTTTTCCTGACTATTTCCCAGCAAACTGCTTTTACCTGTCTGAATTGCCGAATATTCCGCAAGAACTGTTGACGCATCAGAAGAATCTATTACCGCATCATTATTTGCATCGCCAATGATATACACAGGTGTTGCAGTTGTTACGCTTGTATTAACAGGAGGACGTACAATATTTGGATATGTAGCATTTGGAGTTGTCAGAAGGCTGTCAATGACTATATAATTAAATCCGAATTTCTTTGCATATTCAAGCCCAGCCGAATTGCTGTATACATTAAATACAACATCATCCGATTTAATGTAATTACCGTTTCTGTAAAAGAATCCCAATGAATTATCTGCAATACTTGTAACACTTTTTGGAATTGTTATATTTTTGAGATTATAGAGGTTCAATGCCGCATCTTCCTCAATTGTTTTCACACCCTCAGCAATAACCATTGTTGACACATTTTCACAGCCGTGGAAAGCGTGGTCAACAAGTGTGGTTAAACTTCCCGGAACGTGTATAAAAGTAAGTGAAGTGCAAAGCTGAAAAGCACAATTTCCCACTTCTTTTACATTGTTAAGGTTAACCGTTGAAAGCTTTGGGCATCTGTCGAATGCATATTCCTCCACAACTTCAAGGCTGTCGGGGAATTCTGCAATTTCAAGATTTGGACAGGACGCAAATGCATTATATTCAATTCTTTTTAAATTTTCGGAAAAAACAACTTTCTTTATTGACTGATTTTTCTTGAAAACATCTCTTTTGATAGAAGTAATTTTTCTTCCATTGTGTGCTGCGGGAATTACAACTGTTTCTGCTGTTCCCGTGTACTTAGAAATTGCTAAAGTTCCGTCATCATTCGCTTCAACACCGAGGTAATCACCAGCGGCTAAGCAGATAAAAGAATATTCACTTTCATAATTTCTATAGACAGTACCTACACAGCCTATAGAAATTGCAGCCGATAAAACTATATTGACAATACGCTTAATAATATTCATTCTTTTCTTCCTTTTATTAGCTAGTTAAGTTTGGGAATTTGTTTCCGATATTCGGTGTATAGCTCCAAGTGGGAGTTTTTCCTGTGGAGAGTTCTGCATAATAGCGGAGGATTTCAGAGGCATCAACTGCATCAACTGAACCATCTCTGTTCACATCCGCAATTCTTTTTTGCATTTCAGTAAAAGTTTCTTTTTTTCCTGTCTGAACTGCGGAGTATTCCGCAAGAACAACTGATGCGTCAGAGGCATCAACAGCACCGCTGCCGTTTGGATCTCCCACTTTATTATAAAATGTTGGAGGAGGAATGGGAGCGAAATTGTTTTCGTAGGAGAATTCACCCTCAAAAACCTCGATTATTCCTTTGTCAATTCCGTATTGTTCAGCAGCTGAACCTTCAACAAAGTTGTATTCTTTGAGGTTATCAATAGACAAAACATATGTAGTTCCGCTTGTATTTTCATCAATTTTATAATTATATGTGGCATAACATAAAGCGAGGTCACTAATTTCCTTAACACTACCCGCAATAGTTATTTTCTCAAGAGCCGGAGTATCTAATGCTACGTATGATTCAATTATTTCTACTCCTTCGGCAAATGTCAATGTTTTGAGATTAGTACATTGTTCAAATGCTCCGATACCAACTCTTTTTAAAGTTCCGGGAATATAAGCTTCTGTAATACTTTTACAGCTTTTCAAAATATACCAGCCTATGATTTCAACCTTATTGAAGTTAAAAGATTTTAATTTGGAGCAATTCTCAAAACAGTTGGATCTTATCACTTTAAGACTGTCAGGTGTATTTATTGTTTCAAGATTTGTACAGCCATGGAAGGCACTTACCTGCAAATCAATAATTGTATCAGGCAAAATTACTTTTTTAACCTTTGTATTCCCCTTAAACGCACTATCACCGATTACGCACACCTTAATTCCGTTAATGGTTGACGGAATAGTTACTGTTTCAGCTGTACCCAAATATTTTGTTATAACACAGGTTCCGTTTATTGCCTTATAAGGCGTATCAGTTATTTTAATAATAGAATATTCAAAATCCCCATAATAATCAGCACTTGCATTTAAGGTTGGATTTGTTATAACATTCTGAATAATCGGCATATTTGCAACGCTTCCCATAGTTACCATAGCTGTAACAACAACCGCCATTTTCTTTAATCTATTCATCAAAATCAATCCTCCGAATTATTTTTTATTATTATACACCAAATTTCAATTATTGTCAACAATAAAAAAGTATCATAATTTACGCTTTACAAATCAGAAAAAATGATGTATAATTATATTAAAGTGCCTCGCACATCCGCAAAC
>CALFMA010000724.1 GCA_937880065.1 uncultured Ruminococcus sp. | reverse complement strand
CACCGTTTATGAGAACTGCACCAACCCATGCTGCAATTTCAGCGTATGATGTTGCGGCAAATCCAATATCATCAATAAATATCACAATTACAGCAACTCGGAATACCATTTCGATAATACCCGAAATCATGGGGAATAAAGGCTTTCCCATACCCTGACAGCCGTTTCTCACTACGAAAAGGAAATCAACGGCAAATATCATAATTCCGCTTCTTACAAGGTAAATCATAGCAAGTTCAATCTGCTGTTCGCCGTTAAGCATAAGAGATGCAAGAAAACGTGGGAAAAATACCATTACAGAACCGAATACAATATATGTTATAAACGCAATTGCCATACACACCTTGAAGCCCTCGTAAATTCTGCGGTATTCCTTTGCACCGTAGTTCTGACTTGTGAATGAGGACATTGTATTTCCTGCTGTGCAGGCAGGCTGCATAAACAGGTTTATGTATTTACTGCAAGCGGAATATGCCGATGTATAGGCAACTCCCATACCATTTACGAAATACTGAACGGTCATACAGCCAACTGCTGTAATTGAATTCATTATCGCCATAGGAACGCCGTTTTTCAGCAAATCCATATATACACGGAAATTGCCTTTGAAATATTCCTTTGCAAGTCGGATTTCCTCAATTTTGCGGAGCTTTGCATAGCATATAACAGCTGAAATTACCTGTGAAGCAATTGTAACAATTGCAGGTCCCTCTACGCCCATATGAAGCACATAAATTGATACCCAGTTAAATACAATATTGAAAATTGTGGAGAATACAATGGCTATAAATGGTGTTTTGCTGTCGCCTAATGCACGGAGAATGCTTGCACAGAGATTATATGCGATTGTACTGAATAATCCGCCGAAAATGATGTATCCGTATAAAAGGCTGTCAGACATTATCACTTCCGAGGTTTGCAGCATCACAAGAACCGAAGGGAGAAAAATAACGCTGACTGCCGTTAAAAGGATTGTAATTGCTGCGGAAAGCAATACAGATGAGGCAACTGTTTTACGCAGCTTTTCCCCGTCCTTTGCACCGTATGCCTGTGCGATACTTACGGAAAATCCGTTTGTAAGTCCAAGGGAAAATCCTATGATAAAGAAAGTGAGCGATGACATATTTCCTACCGCAGCAAGTGGATCATCACCCAAGCCCTTGCCGACTATCATTGTATCTGCTATTGTATAAATCTGCTGTAACATATTAGTAAGCAGCATGGGGAAGAAAAATCTTAAAATAACCGATTTTGTATTTTCCTTTGTTAAATCATACGTTTTTGTCATACAAACTCTCCTTTCTATTAATTGGATTATCAAAAATATTCAGGGGGTAATCCGACAGCTGCAAAAATGTTGGTTGGTTAGGGATATTGCAGCTGTCGGCGAACAAACTATCCCTTACAATCATAATTATACAGAATTAATCTGAAAAATTATATCAAAAGTATGGCTTTTTTTTCAAATCTATGGTATAATAGAATGAAGATAAAACAAGCAAAAATTTTTCAAATATAAAGCAATACCATACATAATAGTACCGCAAATAAACAATATCAAGTTGAAAGGATGATTAGTATGAACAATAATAAAGGAATGACAGAAATCGAGGAATGTGTTGAAAAGCTGAGAAAAGGATGCAAAACCCTTATTGAAGAATTTGATCATCCAGAGGAGTGGGCAAAGGTATTTCCACCTGCAACAGATGAAGAAATTGAAGAACTTGAAAAAAGTCTTAAATTTCCGCTTCCTGAGGACTACAAGGAATTTTGAAGCTTGCAAATGGTGCAGTTATTGATTATACGGTAATTTGCGGAACAGATAGTATTATTGTTAAGGACAGCTGGCTTCCTGACGGTTATTGGGCGATAAGCTATTCAGATCGCACAAGTGAACGTCTTGCAATTTCAAAAGAGGACGGCAGAGTTTGTCTTTTCTGGGAATTACAACCAGAGGAATGGAACTTTACACTTAAACTCAAAAATCTGCTTGAAGAATGTGAAAACGACATTTATGAGTATGAAAGCAAAAGAAAACAGCAGGAAAATGCAAAAAAGAGTCCTGATGAAATAAAGCGAGATGAAGAAGAAGTTCAGGCAGTAGTAGACAAATGGAGAAAATTTTTGGAAGAAAGAAAAAAATGAATGAATAAAAAATGGTGCAAACAAACAATATCAAGTTGAAAGGATGATTAGTATGTTTATGAATGATGAAAAGCCAAAGAATTTGCATGAATGCTTTGAGAGAATGAAAAAAGGATGCGAAACACTTGAAAATGAATACGGATATTCAAAGTATGCAAAGTTTAATCCACCCTTAACAGAAAAAGAAATACAGGATTTAGAAGAATATGAAAGTCGTCTTGGCTTTAAATTGCCCGAAGCGTACAGAGAATTTCTGAAATTTTCCAATGGTGCGATTATAGATGAATTGAAGATATATGAGCTTGGCATGATTGGAATGCCTGACGATTATGTTCCAGATGATTTTCTTCCAATTACTTCTATTGAAGGTGTTCCTGAAAGAATGGCTATTTCAATGGAAGACGGAAACATTTATATGTTTTGGGAAGGCGAAAAGGAAGATTGCGATTTCGAATATCAATTGATGCAATTGCTTGAAAAATGCGAAGATGAAGTAAATGATTGTAAATATAAGAAAGAAAGAGAAGAACGCAGAAAAGCTGGAATTACTGAGGAACAAGAAATGTATGAATTATATGTACAGCTATTAGGCGAAGAAAGGGTCAAGGAAATAATAGAACAGAACAAAAATAGAAAGTAATGTTAAGCAATAGAAAATAAAGGAGGGATTGATGTGAATACTAACCGTGACCTTAATTATCGCCTGTATATTCAGAACGAGGAGAAGTTCCACCGAACTTCATTTGACAGGGAAATGTCCTTTTACCACCTTATAAGTTCGGGAAATGTGGAGGCGGTAAAAGACTACTACGAGAAAAATGTACGAAATAAATTTGCAGAGGGAAAGGGAGTTCTTTCCGATAATCCGCTGACAAATTACCGATACCACTTCATAACATCCCTTGCTGTAATTTCAAGAATCTGCATTACTGATGGAATGAACCACGATATTGCATATACTCTCGGAGATATTTACATCAGAAAAATGGATAAAATAACTGTTCCCGATGATGTTCTTGAACTGCAATACGATATGTTTCTGGATTTTTGCAGCAGAATGAGGGAAATCCGCAAAAATAACGCCACTTCAATTCATATCCGAAAGTGTATCGACTATATCTACGACCACCTTGCGGAGAAAATTACCATTGTGGATGCGGCGGAATTTCTGAAACTTGATCCTTCATATCTGTCAAAGCTTTTTAACCGTGAAACAGGAACAAGCTTCCGAAAATATATTATCAATGCTAAGGTCAATACCGCAAAAAATATGATTGCCAACTCTGACCTGACATTTCTTGAAATCTCCTTTGCACTGGGATTTTCCTCCCAGAGTGCATTTATTTCAACATTCCGCAAAGTCACAGGGGATACCCCGGGTGAATACAGAAAAAAATATCACGAATTATAAAAAAGAGGTAAAATTATGATTAAACCATACAGCCGCAGAGTATACTATTATGAAACAGATAAAATGGGAATTATGCACCACTCAAATTACATAAGAATTTTTGAGGAAACCCGTGTTCACTTTTTACAGCAAGCAGGTTTTCCCTTTAGCGAAATGGAAGCAAGAGGCTTGCTTATGCCTGTGCTTTCCGTGGATTGCTCCTATAAGCACCCCCTGAGATTTGAGGAACCTTTTGAAGTTGAGCTGACTATTACAAAATTCAACGGCGTTTCTCTCTATGTGTCGTATATTATAAGAAATTCCGATACAGGAGAAATATGCGTTACAGGCAGTTCATCCCATTGTTTTACCGATGAAAACCTTAAACCTGTCCGCATAAAAAATGCACATCCCGATATTTACAAGGTATTCTACGACTATATGAAAAATAAAGAATAAAATGTACTTGTAATTTTTGGAAAATCGTGTTATAATAGACTTACAAGTTTTTTGAAAGGAGAGAATGAAATGGCTATTACAGAAGCTGTTGAAAACTATCTCGAAACTATACTTATTTTATCAAAGGCACAGCCCGATGTCCACGCAATTGATATTTGCTCTTATCTCGGCTATTCACGCCCTACTGTGTCAATTATTCTTAAAAAGATGAAAGATGAAAAGCTGGTTAATGTAAACGACGACAACCACATCACCCTCACAGATGAGGGCAGAGCCGTTGCAGAACGTATTTTTGAGCGTCATAATCTGCTTTCCTCTTTCTTTATATATCTCGGTGTTAAAAAGGACCAGGCTCTTGAAGATGCCTGCAAAATCGAACACGACCTTTCACAGGAAACATATGAACTTCTGAAAAAACACTACGAAAAACTCATTGACGAAAGCGGCAAATAAGGAGAATTAATGGATAAATACAATAAATTCAGACAGGATTTTCCTGTATTTACTTATAAGAATTATTCTGTTGAAGAAACTGCCGATACAGTAAAAATCGGCTATACATTCGCAATTGACGGACTTGCAGAATTCACTCCTTCATGGGCATTCCCGAAACCTGCGGATTTCAGCGTAAAAAATGACCTGACCTTTGAGCGTCTTGCATTTTCCCTTGGAATGGCTGAGGCGGTAAGCTACTGGAAAGCTGCTTGCTCCCCTGTTTTTCGTGTAGAATGCGGTGAACTTTCAGCTGAGCAGGTAAAATGGTGGAAGAAGCTTTATTTCCTCGGACTGGGAGAATTTTTCTATATCAACGGCATAACTGCCGATGTGGAGTCATTTGTTGACATTCAGCCAACGGGAAAATTCCTCTCTGCATCTGCGGCAGAACGTACTGCTCCCACAGGCTGTCTTGTGCCTATCGGCGGCGGAAAAGACTCCGCACTCACTCTTGAAACTCTCACACAGGCAGGTATGAAATGCCGCTGTTACGCTATAAACAGCCGCAAATCCATATCAGAAACTGTCCGTGCTGCTGGTCTTGAAGAAAATGCACTTATAACTGCAAAGAGAAATTTTGACCGTTCACTTGTTGAACTCAACAAGAAGGGTTATCTCAACGGTCATACTCCATTTTCTTCTGTTGTGGCATTTTCTGCGGAAATTACGGCATATCTCAACGGTTTGAAATATATCGTCCTCTCCAACGAGGACAGTGCAAATGAAAGCACCGTTGCAGGGCAGGCTGTAAACCACCAGTATTCAAAAAGCTTTGAATTTGAGCAGGATTTCCACAATTATGAGGAAAAATATCTCAATACGGGAATTTACTATTTCAGCTTCCTCCGTCCCCTTTCAGAATTTCAGATTGCGAAAATGTTCGTAAGCCACAAAAAATATCTCCCCATTTTCAGAAGCTGCAACCTTGGAAGTAAGGTTTCCCCTGATATTTGGTGCGGCGATTGCCCGAAATGCCTGTTTGTGGCACTTATCCTTTCGCCATTCCTTACTGTTGACGAACTGGCTGAAATATTCGGCAAGGATATGCTCAATGATGTGAATATGGAGAATTATTTCATTGAACTTATCGGAAAATCGGAGCATAAGCCTTTTGAATGTGTGGGAAGTATTGACGAAGTTAATCTTGCCGTATCTCTTGCAATTGGAAATATCCTTGAAAATGGCGGAAATATGCCATATCTTTTCAAGAAATATATGGGAGCATATCAGCCTGAGCTGACAGCTGTTAAAAATAAGGAATACTGCGGAAAATACAGCAAAATTAATCTTCTCCCCAATGATTTTTCCGCAATTTTAAAGAAAGAAATGGAGCGACTTCTTTGAGTACAAATAAATTTATTGAATATATTCAGAATTACACAGCGGGCAAATCAGTCTGTATTCTCGGCTTTGGCAGAGAGGGAAAATCAACTTACAACATTCTGAAAAAATACTGCACTCCCTCTGAAATCGCCATTTGCGATTTATACAATGTTGACCGTGAAACGAATAATCTCCCCGATGATGTAAAGCTTATCTGCGGTGAAAGCTATCAGGAGTGCCTTGACGATTTCGATATGGTTTTCAAAAGCCCCGGAATTGTCCTCAATAAGCAGCCAAAGGAACTGAAATGCCTTATAACCTCCGAAACACAGGTGTTTTTTGAGGTTTACCGTGAGCAGATTATCGGCATCACAGGCACAAAGGGAAAAAGCACAGTTACTTCCCTTATTTATCACATTCTGAAAGAAAACGGCAAGGACTGCCGACTTGCAGGAAATATCGGTATTCCCGTTTTTGATATTGCAGAGGGAATGACCGAGGATACCCTCGTTGTATGCGAACTTTCCTGCCACCAGCTTGAATATATGACGGTTTCCCCTGCCTGTGCGGTTTTCCTCAATCTCTTTGAGGAGCATCTCGACCACTACGGCACTATGGAAAATTACCGCAAAGCTAAGAAAAATATCTATATTCATCAGCAGGACGGTGACTGCCTGCTTATTGAAAGCACAATTGCTCCCCGTCTGTCAAATGCCTACGTTTACTCCATTTCTGCGGAGGATTCAAAGGCTGATATTTACGTCAGCAACGGCATTATCGACAACAATAACAGCGGTGATACCTACATTATCCCCACAGAGAAAATCAAGCTTTTGGGAATTCACAACCACTACAATATAGCTGTTGCCCACTTCATAACAGCTCCCTTTGTCAATTTCAAGGAATTTGAAACGGCACTTTCAAGCTTTAATCCCCTTGCCCACCGCCTTGAATTTGTGGGAAATATCAAGGGTATCCGCTGGTATGACGATTCTATTTCAACTGCCTGTGCAACTGCAATTGAGGCTGTGAAAAGCGTTCCCGACGCTAAAACAATTCTCATAGGCGGAATGGACAGAGGTATTGATTATACGACTCTTGTCGATTATTTCAAGGATTGCGATATAAACGTAATCTGTATGGAAGCTTCGGGCAAGCGTGTTTATGATATGATACAAGAGGCGGATTATGCCGATTTATCACGTATTCACCTTGTTGAACATCTTGAGGACGCTGTAAAACTTGCAGCTGAAATAACTCCCGAGGATATGAGCTGTGTACTCTCCCCTGCTGCCGCAAGCTACGGCATTTTCAAGAACTTTGAGGAGCGTGGTGACGCTTTCAAGGAACTTGTTAAAAATCTCTGATAAATTTTAAGGCGGTCACGTTAAAGTCAGCTACTAATAAAGAAGTTTTAGATTTTTGAAGGAAAGGTTGTGTAACCTCAGCGGTTACGCAGCCTTTCTTTTTTTGTCGTACTTCATACTGTCAGCGACAGCAGTTGTTACTGCAACATTGAAGCGATAGTGAATCTCGATTTGCTGAGTGCGGTGTCCACTGCTCTTGTCATGAGCATGAATGACAATCTTCTCAATAAGTTCGTGCATAATCTCAGGTGTAAGCTTTGTAATATGCTCGTACTTCTGTACCACCTGCATAAATGCAGTTACATCAGCAGACTTCTGCTCTGCTGTTTCGATGAAGGCAGTCAGTTCGCCAACGCTTGCTCTCAGCTTCTTCTGCTCGTCCTCATATCCTGCCGACATCACCGAAAAACGTTCATATGATATTTTGCCTGAAACATTATCTTCATAGAGCCTTGTGAACAGCCTGTCCAACTCTGCAATGCGTTTTTCTGCTTCTTTCAGCTTCTTCTTGCACTTTGCAAGCTCCGAAGACTGCTTCTGAACTGAATTATCCATTGCAACTCGTACAAACTCGTCCTCATTCTCCTTGACAAAGGAAACTATTTTGTTAAGTTCACCGAGGACGATTTCTTTCAGCACGATTGTTCTGATATAGTGAGCTGAGCAAGCGTTCTTATCAGAAGAATAGGTTGAACATTTCAAATGCTCCTGTTCGTCAGTAAGGCTAGTCGCACGACACAAATACATTTTCTTTCCGCAGTCAGCACAGTAGCAGATACCCGAAAATGGATTGATTTCTTCGTGCTTAGTGGGGCGTCGTTTATTTCTGCGAAGTTCCTGCACCAACTCAAACTCCTGCTGAGTTACGATAGGCTCATGGGTATTCTCAAAAATCAGCCACTCATCTTTTGGGTTATTTACACGTTTCTTATTCTTGTAGGACTTCACATGAGTACGGAAGTTGACCGTGTGACCGCAGTATTCAGCCTTTTCAAGAATTTGGGCAATAGTTTTATTATCCCAGCGGTGCAGCTTAGCATTTCTGTGACCGTTATCTCTACCCTGAGAAAGAGCGTAAGCTGTCGGTGTGGGAATACCTTGCTCTGTGAGAATACGAGCGATTTGTGTCGGACCGTATCCGCCAATGCAAAGGCGAAAAATTTTACGAACTACCTCTGCGGCTTCATCGTCAATCACCCACAAATTCTTATCTGTTTCTGAGTGCTTATAGCCGTAAATCGGATTGGAAAGATGCTTTCCTGACTGTCCTTTTGCTTTTAAAACAGCTCTTATCTTCTTTGAAGTGTCACGAGCATACCAGTCATTAAAAATATTTTTGAATGCCATTAACTCATTTTCGGATTTTAATGTATCCACGCCGTCATTAATAGCAATATAGCGAACATCATAATCGGGAAAAGTCATTTCAATCAGTTCGCCTGTTTTCAGATAGTCACGACCAAGCCTTGAAAGGTCTTTTGTGATGACTATTCCGACCTTTCCTGCTTCGACATCTGTCATCATACTCTTAAAGCCCTCACGCTCAAAAGTAGTTCCCGAAACTCCGTCATCCACATAGAACACGTGATTGCTGAAACCGTTATCCTCCGCATATT
>CALFMA010000723.1 GCA_937880065.1 uncultured Ruminococcus sp. | reverse complement strand
ATAATTATGAATTAAGAATTGTAGCGTTCAACAAAAATTTCATATTTATTCTTAATTCTGCATTCTTAATTCTTAATTATTAATTATCCTCTTACGGAATTGATTCCCTCACGGAGTTTTTCCGCAAATGACCGTATATCCTCAATTGTCGTATCTCTGCAAACGCTGACACGCAATGCACTATCGGCGGATTTGCCGTGTATGCCGAACTGTTCTAAAACTCCGCTTTGCTGTCCCTTTGAACAAGCTGAACCGCTGCTTACGTAAATTCCGAAGCTTTCAAGATAGTGAAGCATAATTTCGGAACGCTTTCCTGCGGCGGAAATATTTATAACATAGGGCGAACCGTCCTCGGGAGAATTTACAGTAACTCCCTCAATTGACGATATTTCGCCAATCAGCGTATCTTTCAGCATTTGTGCATGAGCATATCTCTCGGCTATAGTAGGCTGCAAATGCTCCACCGCCGCCCCAAATCCGCAGATAAGGGGAACTGATTCTGTTCCAGAACGTATGCCCTTTTCCTGCTTGCCACCTGTCACAATGGGAAGTACACGAATTCCCTTTTTTATGTAAATAGCACCCACACCCTTAGCGGAATGTACCTTATGACCGCTTATTGAAATAAGGTCGGCATTGAGGTTTTTTGCGGAAATATTCAGCTTCATAAATGCCTGAACGCAGTCGCTGTGGGTGATTATTTCGGGGAATTTCCGCTTGACTGCCGTGAAAATTTCCTTGACAGGCAGAATATGTCCCGTTTCATTGTTGACCTGCATAGCGGTTACAAGAACTGTATTATCATCGCAGGCGGTAAGAAAATCCACAGGATAGAACTTTCCGTCCTCACGGGGAGAAATGCGGACAATTTCAAATCCGCTTTTTTCCATAGCGGTGAGAGTTTCGTCAACTGATGCGTGTTCAACCGCTGATGCCACGATTTTACGCCGTTTTTTTCCGTATGCGGCACAGGCTCCACGAATTGCGAGGTTATTGCTCTCCGTTGCCCCCGATGTGAAAATTATGTTGGAACTGTCGGCACTCAGAGCGCCTGCAATTATTTTCCGCGCCTTGTCCACCGCAAGCTGTGCGTCAAGTCCTGCACGGTGGAGAGATGAGGGATTGCCGAAATTCTCGGTCATCATCTCCGTAACCGCTGCCACAGCCGCCTCACAGGGCTTTGTGGTTGCGGCATTGTCTAAATATATCATTATATCACCTTTGGTTATAAGCTGTAAGCCGTTAGCTTTTAGCCCTCAGCTGAAAGCTGCGAACTAATGGCTATCTCATTTATTATAGCATATATTTTGAGATAATGCTATAGGTGAGGGATATTTTTAAATATGTTATGTAAATAACAAAGGCATTGCGTGGTGCAATGCCTTGATTTATCAGAATAAAACTACTGTGTTTTCAGTTGTGAGAGTTTCCATAGTTTTGCTTTTCTCCGCTATGGCAGAAAGGCTTATATTGTTATCCTTGCAGAATTTCACAATTGGCTCACTTGTGAAAATAGCTTTGATTTCACCTTGCAGCCAGTCGAAAAATTCTTTGATTTCTTTTTTCGTTTGTTCGTCCTCCACATCGGGAATGAAGAACAGATAAACAAGCTTTGCAGGCTTTTCCCCTGTATTTTCCGCAATTCCGAGTAAGTGACAGATGAACTGCTTTACATCAAAGTGTGAACTTTCCTTATCAATTCCGAAAAGGCTTAATGGTGCAGTAAATTCTTCTTCGCCCTCTATCGCATTTGAAGCTATATCGAGAAAAATATTATTTTCCTTAAAGTGAGTGAGATACTTATTTTTCATTATTAACTTGTGGCTGTCAAAAATCTCGTGACATTTTACTTCAAGAAATATATTACAGAAATCCTGTTCGATATATCCATCAAGCTGCGGTGCAGTTCCTGTTATGCCTTTTATTTTACATTCCTTTTCAAATTCTATACCAGCTGCATCTCTTAACGCAAGATAACAGAAACGTGATGAAGAAGCCACACTTGCCATTTTAGGCGGCATCAAGCCATATCTGCCCATTTTTTCGTCAAGCTCTCCGCCTTTTCCGTCATCATACTTTTTAAAATGCTGTGGATAACCCTCTTTCATATCTGCTTTGAATGATTCAAAGCAAACAGAAGTATAGTAGTTATCGTATTTACGTTCATTGATTTCATATCCGAAGTTATCTTTTGAAACTCTTGGCATACAATCAGTAAGATTTGATTTAATGATAGCGTCAAATTTTTCTTTGGTGAACTTACTCATTTCTTGTCACTCCTTTTTTCGCAGTAACGAAAATAACCAGCTAACAGCTAAAAGCTAACGGCTAACAGCTATAAATAAAAAATCAATCCTCAAAAAGGGGTGTCGAGAAATATCTCTCCGCAGTATCGGGAAGAATTGTTACAACTGTCTTGCCCTCGCCCAGCTTTTCAGCCATTTTCAAAGCCGCAGCAACGTTAGTTCCGCTGGAAATACCGCACAGAATACCCTCCTTGCGTGCAAGGTCCTGAGCAGTCTGAATTGCTTCCTCATCGGTTACAATGTAAATATCATCATAAATTTTCTGATTAAGTATATCGGGAATAATTCCGTCACCGATACCCATTTGCAAATGTGTACCAATGTTTCCGCCTGCTAAAATAGCCGCATTTTCAGGCTCTACCGCCCATATAAGCATATCGGGATACTGGGATTTAAGAGTTTCGCCGATACCTGTAATAGTTCCCCCTGTGCCGATTCCCGAGCAAAAACCGTCAATTCTGCCTGCTGTCTGCTCCAGAATTTCAAGTGCTGTGTAATACTTATGAGCAAAAATATTGTTCATATTTGTGAACTGCTGAGGTACGAAAACCCTGCTGTCCTCGGCTTTCATACGGAGTGCCGTATCAAGACATTCACGGATACATTTGCCGATATCGCCGTCATCGTGAACGAGTATAACCTCCGCACCGTAGTGACGGACAAGCTTGCGGCGTTCCTCACTAACGGAATCGGGCATAATAATTATAGTCTTATAGCCCTTTACAGCACCCACAAGTGAAAGACCGATTCCCTGATTTCCGCTTGTAGGCTCAACAATTATTGTATCCTTATTGATTAAGCCCTCTTTTTCAGCCTGTCGAATCATAT
The DNA here is from genome assembly GCA_937880065.1 of uncultured Ruminococcus sp. Next base: position 1,947 of record CALFMA010000723.1, on the reverse strand, counting down.
TGAAAGCAGTTCTTGTCTTAATTGAACCGCCTACGTTAAGTCCCTCGAATTTTACCAGTACTTCGGCATTTCCCGGCTTATTCATCTTATTCAGCCTTATTATAGGCGTATGACCAATCGCTTCAAGTATACTATTGCAAACCATTACAGATTTCTCCTTTTAAATCTTCTTAAATAAAATTGCCTATAATATTATATTATAAAATGAAGAAAAATGCAATAGGTTTTTGAAAAAAATCAAATTCCGCCTTAAATAATCGCAAATTTCACAGGAATTTCCTCAGCTGTTATTGGAAATCCACTGCACTTCGTTGCCCTTATAGGAATCAATTGAAATCAGCCCGTTCATTTCCTCGGCAGAAATAAGCTCAGCACCAAGGCTTTCAAGATAGCCGATAAAATCTTCCTCCTCAGCCTTAATAGCCGCATCTTCGCTCCAGCCGCCAACAACAGCGACTTTCACCTTTTCGCCCTCAATGTATTCTTTCACCTCAATTAAGGATTCATAGGGAATATGGTGATTATCCTCCCAGTTGGTATTCTGTGAAAGAGTAAATTCAATTTCCTCAGCGAAAGAGCCGTAGTATTCGTTAAAAGATAAAACATCATACATTGTACCGTTGGCATTAAAGCTTTTCAGCATGGAATTGTGAACTCCCGCACCGCTTGAACCGCTGATTAAAAGATAGCCGTTATCATAAAGTTCAGCGGCTGTTCTGTAGCCGTCAACATAAGAGGAATTCAGCTCTAAATTGCCGTTATTGCTGTGTATAATTCCTGTCCAGTTCATAAAGTTTGGATTTGCACTTTCAAAACGCAGCACAAGTTCCTTTATACCGTCATTTCCGAAATCCACCAGAGCATATTCGGAATTCATTTCCGCCATCTGAAACTCAGCAACAGCCGCTTTCAATTCGCTGAAACTGTAACTGCCGTAAATAAGACCGTCAGCGTTGTATTCCGAATCGTCAGCCTTGAATTGCTCCGAAGTCTGAACCTTGCCGCTGCCATTGAGAAAATCCGTATACACCTGTTCGGGAGTTTTAACAGCAGCTTCTGTAGTTGTTTCCACGGTAACTTCAGTTACAGGCTGAGTTTCCGTCACAGCTGTTGATGCAGGTGCAATTGCAGATGTTGCGGCAATTGTTGCTTCTTCAACAATTTCTGTCACAGCTTCTGTAGGCTTTATTTCGGCAATTTCAGTTGAATCCTGAACTTCATTTTCTGCCTTGCCTGCTTCATTTTCAACTTTGCCTGCATCAGTTCCAACAGGGCCGCAGGCAGTAACAGCTGCCCCCAGCAATGCAGTCAGCAGCGTAATAAATACACGTTTTTTCATAATTGTTTCTCCTTTTTATCTCTTTTTTCTCTTTTTTGCGATACAGCGTTAAAATAAAAGCTCTAACACTTTTTTGTATTTTATTACTGATATTATACCACAAAACTTTATCTTTGTAAATAGAAATGTCAAAAAAATCATAAGGGAACCTCTAAAAAAATAAGCCGAATGTAAGTTGTTTTGTCTTACATTCGGCTGATAGTTTATTTTAATTCTCTTATATGTGCATCAACTCTGAGCTTTTGGGTGTAATAATCGAAATCCAGACTTACCGCTTTGTCGCCGATTTCCCATCCTCCGCCATATAAGCCCGAAAAATAATAGTCAAACTCGCCCCAGATACATTCGATTTCCTGAAATGTATATTCGCTGAAAATCTCAGTTGCCTCCTCATCTGTCATAAGGCATATTTCTTCAAGTGTAGGCAGTTCCGCAATTTCGCCGCCTTTGAGGAATTCCTCTTTCATAAGGCATAAATCAAACACATTAAGCTTGTCATCATCACAGAAATCAAGCACCCACGAATTTTCCAGTACAATTTCGCCGCCGTAGAAGCTGCCCTCATCAACGGGAGGCTCTACAACAACACCCGCCTGACGCACCGTAAT
>CALFMA010000722.1 GCA_937880065.1 uncultured Ruminococcus sp. | reverse complement strand
ATTAAGAATTAAGAATTCAGAAATTTGGGCGGCGGAAATTTTTCTGCCGTCCATTTTTTCAAAAATAATTTTTGAAAATATTGCAAAAAGACTTGAAATTTCTTCTAAAATAGTGTACAATAATAAAGGGTTGTTATTTAATTAACAACATCATAAGATTTTTATTATGAAAGGATGTCATACCAATGGCAGGATTAAACAAAGTTACTGTAGAGGACATTAATGTAAAGGGCAAAAAGGTACTCGTAAGAGTAGACTTTAACGTGCCGCTCAAGGATGGCGTTATCACAAACGATAACCGTATTCAGGCTGCTCTCCCCACAATCAACAAGCTTGTTGAGAATGGTGCTAAGGTTGTTCTCTGTTCACACCTCGGCAAGCCCAAGAACGGCCCTGAGGCTAAGTTCTCCCTCGCTCCCGCTGCTGCAAGACTTGCAGAGCTTGTAAACACAAAGGTTGTTTTCGCAGCTGATGATACAGTTGTTGGCGACAACGCTAAGAAGGCAGTTGCTGAAATGAACGACGGCGAAATCGTTGTTCTCGAAAACACACGTTTCCGTGGTGCAGAGGAAACAAAGAACGGCGAAGATTTCTCCAAGGAGCTTGCTGCTCTCGTTGACGGAGAGGCTTTCGTTATGGACGCTTTCGGTTCTGCTCACCGTGCTCACGCTTCAACAGCAGGCGTTACAAACTTCGTTAAGGAAACAGCTGTAGGCTACCTTATGCAGAAGGAAATCAAGTACCTCGGAAATGCTGTAGAAGTTCCCGTAAGACCTTTCGTTGCTATTCTCGGCGGTGCTAAGGTTGCTGATAAGCTCAACGTAATCTCTAACCTCCTCGAAAAGTGCGATACACTTATCATCGGCGGCGGTATGGCTTATACTTTCATCAAGGCTCAGGGCGGTTCAATCGGTACATCTCTCGTTGACGATGAGAAGCTCGATTACTGTAAGGAAATGCTCGCTAAGGCTGAGAGCCTCGGCAAGAAGATTCTCCTCCCTGTTGATACAACAATTGCAGGTGAATTCCCCAATCCTATTGACGCTGAAATCGAAGTAGAGGTTGTTGATTCCAACGCAATTCCTGCTGACAAGATGGGACTCGACATCGGCACAAAGACTCAGGAACTCTTTGCTGAGGCTGTTAAGTCTGCTAAGACAGTTGTTTGGAACGGACCTATGGGCGTATTTGAGAACCCAACACTTGCTAAGGGTACAATCGCTGTAGCTAAGGCTCTTGCTGAAACAGACGCTACAACAATCATCGGCGGCGGTGACTCCGCAGCAGCTGTTATGCAGCTCGGTTTTGCTGACAAGATGAGCCACATCTCCACAGGCGGCGGTGCTTCTCTCGAATACCTCGAGGGTAAGGTTCTCCCCGGTGTAGCTGCTATTGCTGAGAAGTAAGCCATTAGCTTTTAGCCGTTAGCTGACGACTAAAAATGAAACAACTATAGGGGCGGATAGAAATATTCGCCCTTATTTAAAAGGAGTTGAAAAATATGAACAACTTAATTGAAAAGGCACAGCAGGATAAGGTTGTTATGGGACTTCTCACAGTTGCAGGATTTCTTCTCGGACTTGCAGTTGGAATTCTCATTTCCCCTATAAAAAAAGGTCTTTCCATAAACACTTCAATTGCAAGCAATAACGGCTGCAACAACGGTGCGACAAAGGACAAGTGCAATTGCGGCGGAAACTGCGACTGCGACTGCGATGACGACTGTGACTGCTGCTGCGACTGCGATGATGAAAACTGCTACGACAACGGCGGTGCAACAGAAGATGTCGTTGAATTCTGATATACAAACGATAGAAAATATAATAGGATTCGCTGTTATCGTTATTTTTGTAATAATATATAACATAGCAATTATAAGATTTCTGTTTTTTGGTATCAGAAGTCTTATGAAGAAAAATCTGAATTTTCCTCCACGCAAAAGCAAATGGGCAAAAGCCAATACCCTGCCTGTTTGCGAATGGGAATTTGAGGTTGCAGGTGAAGCCGAATCCGCCAATATGTATAATGTCCTTCAATATCATATGACGGGAATGAGGTACAAAACAACACCACAGCATACAGCGAAATACTGTAAGCTGAAATATGAATACGACGGACAGACTTATGTGACGAAAACTATGAGATACGACAGCGGTATGAAAGTATACTGCCGCAGGGACAATCCCGAAATTATCAAAACTTATATTCCGCATTATCCTATGTCCGATACAGCGGCAGTTTCATCGCTGTTTCTTGCAGGGTGTATGATATTTATGGAATTGGTCTTTATTTTAAATTAAAGGAGTAAATTAAAATGAACAAGTCAACAAGAAAGGCAATTATTGCCGGAAACTGGAAAATGAACAACACAAGAGTAGAGGCTAAGGCTCTCCTCGAAGCTATCAAGCCCCTCGTTGCTAACGCTGAGGGTAACGTAGAAGTTATCGCTTGCGTACCTTTCACAAACCTCGAAACAGCTATGAACGTAACAGCTGGTTCTAACGTAAAAATCGGTGCTGAGAATGTACACTTTGAGGAAAAGGGTGCTTTCACAGGCGAAATCTCTGCTCCTATGCTCGTTGAGCTTGGCGTTGAGTACGTTGTAATCGGTCACTCCGAGAGAAGACAGTACTTCGGCGAAACAGACGAAACAGTTAACAAGAGAACTCTTGCTGCTCTCAAGGCTGGCATTAAGCCTATCGTTTGCGTTGGTGAGTTAAAGTGGGAGCGTGAGTGCAACATCACTGAGGAAGTTATCGCTCGTCAGATTAAGCTTGACCTCTGGAGCGTAACAGCTGAGCAGGTTAAGAATGTTGTTATCGCTTATGAGCCTGTATGGGCTATCGGTACAGGTAAAACAGCTACAGCAGAGCAGGCAAATGAAGTTAACCACGCTATCCGTGAGGTGCTTGGCGAAATCTATTGTCCAAAGTGCGCAAGTCGTGTTACAATTCAGTATGGCGGCTCAATGAATGCTAAAAATGCAGCAGAGTTTTTAAATGCCGGTGCAAGCCATGTTATTGTGACCTCCTATGTATTTAAGGATGGAGAAACCGGAGAAAGGCGTAATGTCAAAGTAGAAGGCAATGCAGTCCTTACAGGAATGTA
>CALFMA010000721.1 GCA_937880065.1 uncultured Ruminococcus sp. | reverse complement strand
AAAAATAAGCCCTCATACCCTGAAGGTCAGTGGTTCGATTCCAGCCCCCGCTACCAACGAGATTCAGGAACTTACAATTCGTAAGTTCCTTTTTTTACGCTCAAATTAAGGAAGTTGCAACTTTTTAAGCGAAGAATGCGTTGCGGATTTCTTTTACCGCCGGAACCCATTCCCGGCAGCAGTCAGCTCAAGATAGACTAACAATAGCCTAACATACTGCATGATCCCGTATTTTGCAAGGCGGCGGCGATTTTTTTATTCACCTGACTCGCTACAACTGCTCCACCCGCAACATCTCACAATATATCAAAAGGTATTCCATGCAGGGGAACGCAACAACGGTTCCCCGTTATACCTTTTGACTAATCTCACGGATTAAATGGAACTATTATGGAATTTTTAATTGAAATTCATCTTTCAAGGTGTATATTACAGGAGGTTCCGGATGGTCCGGTACCGTTAAACAGGAGAAGCAGATTATTGACGAAATAGAGAAGCTGCATTAAAGTTAAAATCGTGGAGGTTTGAAAAATTCACGAACAGAGATGATTTGAGGCAGGAGCTGTTCGGTGAATTATTTAATGCTTTGAGCAGACGAAAGAGAAAACAGAAAATAAGGCTTATTGAAAATCTCTTGTTCCCCTCAAACGCATAGTATTTACGATTAGGGCATTTGTCCTAAAGAGTAAAAAGAAGACTTGAAAAGCTGGTGTTTTCGCATTATTTTATAGTTATCCACAACTTAAAATAGAAAGGAAAACACCATGTTACAATGTACACCACAAATGCGAGAAATGCAAGAGCAAAGATTAAAAATTAAGCAACTTGGTCAACAAATGCAGAATTTAGCGACCGAAGGGGCTGGGCTTTCTGCCTGGGAAGCACGAGAATTGGTTCGAATGATTGATGAAGTTTATTTTCAAGATCCGGAATTAAAGCAAATTCTTCCTGGTCAGATGAAATATTCCTGTGTGAATATCAGCGAACCACCCGGAAAACCCATCAAAGATTGTCAAATGGTAACAGTGACCCTAACCCTGTTTCATGATGAAGATACCGCCAGACTTCCTTATAGGAACAAGGATGCCAGTATAGAAACCCGTTGGAGACGTTTGCTGCGTATCAGTGACGAAGCCCGGGAACAGGGTGGCTTGTTGAGTCAGGAGGACCTTTCCAAGTTGTTAATGAGTGATGTTCGAACCATTCGTCGAGACATTGCTGAACTCAAAAAACTTGGAATTACTGTGCCCACGCGCGGAACGATCAAAGACATCGGACCTGGTGTAACCCATAAAGAAATCGCTATTCGCCTTTGGCTTGAAGGAAAAGAACCTACCGAGGTTGCTCAAGCGATCCATCACAGTCTGAAAGCGACAGAAAATTATTTGGAAAAATTCAAAAGAGTTGCTTATCTGCGCAAGGAAAAAGGTTTCACAGACTTTGAAATCAGTCGAACAGTCGGAATCAGCACAGCCGCGACCAAAACATTCGTTGCGATCTTTAATGAGTTTAAGCACAAGGCACTTTTTGATTTGCGCATGGAAGAAATCTGTATTGCGGGCAAAGCATATAATTTAGCTGAGGGTGAAAAAAAAGACTCTCGTATGTTGATGATCTCTATGCACGGCAAGCGAGGTGCACGATGAAAGAAAATATTACAGCCGCATTTTCAGCCTATGAACCGGTTCATTATAAGTCATTTCAAGGAGCTTTAGATGCCTTTTTTGAGCAGGAATGTCCTCAAATAGGTGGTTCTCGTACACGTCAAACACTGGTCAATTTTATATATGACATGGTTTTGAAATTCTTTCCGGAAACAAATCATCTCCGGCAGGGGCAAACCGTTTGGACAACCGTTCATAAAGATGCCCGTGGAAGTTACGGAAAATCGATAAAGAATACCGAATTAACGCCAGTTGTTCTGACTCTGGTTCAGTCTGAAGATGCAATGGATCGGGCGCGCGGAAAGAAACTGCGCGAAATCAAAAAAGACGCTACGGCAAGATTATGTCGGGAAGCTTATGCTCAAAATGGTTGTTTGACAGAGGCAGAATTAGCGGTCATACTAAAAATGTCATCCGTCACAGTTGGTAAATATCTCCGTGAATATGAAACGGAAAACAAAACGGTATTACCTCGTCGTGGTACGATTCATGATATGGGACCAACCTTGACTCATAAAAAAATCATTATTGAAAAACTGTTTATAGAGCAGAAAACGGTTCAGGAGGTAATACGGGAAACTTGTCATTCGGCAAGGGCTATCGAACGATACATCACTTCTTTCAAGCAGATATTACTCTGTTATCGTAAAGGAATGAATATTGACGAAATTGCCTTTTCTGTTAGAAAAACAAAAAATCTTGTTCAAGAATACTTGGACATCATTGAAATTTACAAAGACAGGATGTATATTCTTGATAAATTGGAAAACTATGAAGTACGTGTTGAAACGCTCATTGAACGTGACATACATTCAATGAGCCGTTGACAAATACCAGCTACGGACAAATGACCTTATTTATGATTGATTATAAAACTGTGCATCAGGCGTAGCCGGAACAAAACGACCGACCAAGGAGCTCCGGCTTGTCCGCCGTAGCCTTGGCAAAGGCAGAAGGAGCAGGTCGTTTTGTGAAGGCGCAGCCCATCTTCTTCATTACAATACACCCACTTCTTTATATTTACAAGCGAGATATTGACGAGTTCCCCATTTTGTCGTAGAAATATGTCGTAATCGGGCTCCAACGAGCATCATAGCCGAATATCCATCCGGGAAACTTCCAACAACACGGGTTCGTCTCCGAATTTCTTTCATAATGCGCTCGAGACCGTTATTTGTACGAATTTTTCGCCAATGTTCTGACGGGAAGTCCATATAAGATAACGTTTCCTCAACGCTTTCTTCTACAAATTTTGCAACAGCATCCAATTTCATTTTTCGTAATTTCTCAGCAACAAGAATTGCTTTTTGACGTGCGGCTTCTTTGTCTTCCTGAGCGTGGATCGCTTTCAACATAGCAGCAACACTTTTTGCATGTTTATATGGGCATTTAACAAACGCATTCCTGTACCAATGAACAACACAACGCTGCCATTTTGCTTCCGGAAAAAAGTCGCCAAGCACCTCAACCAGACCGGATGCTTTATCTGAAATTACCAGTTTAACGCCACTCAAACCACGCTCTTTCAAGTAGCGGAAAAAGTTATTCCAGGATTCTTTATCTTCCCGGCTGCCTTCTGCAACTCCCAGAATTTCACGATATCCATCTGAATTTACTCCGATCGCAACCAACACAGAGACATTTTGAACCTCGCCGCCCCAGCTGCGTTTCAGGTAAATTCCATCTACAAATATATATGGATGCTCCCCTTGAATCGGCTGCATACGCCATGATTCTATTTTCTCGTAAATCTGCTGATTGAGTTCACTTACCGCACTGGAACTGACTCTTGTCCCCCATAAAGCATCGGTAATATCCTCAACCCCCCGCACCGAAACACCGGCTAAATACATCTCAATCAACGCTTCTTCAACGGAACTTTGTTTGGTTTGATACCGTTTAATGATCTGTGATTCAAACGGCAATGTCCGCAAACATGGAACTGTCAATTCAACCTCGCCTGTTGAAGTTAAAAGTTTCCGTTTGTAAGATCCGGCTCTTGTATCAAGCCGATCAGGACTGCGTTGATACCTGCCTGCTTGACAAATTGCATCTGCCTCTGCATCAAGAAAACTGTTGATCGTATCTGCCACCGACTGCCTGACAAGCTGACTCAAATGGTCAACGATCTCTTTTTCGTTAATTTTAATTGCTCCGGAGATTGACTTTTCTGATTTTTGCGCTACATTTCTCATAGCCTGTTTCCTTTCTTGATTGTTTGTTTTGTGGTTATTATAATCAATCATAGAAACAGGCTTTTTTCAAGCCATGTCTTTTAAAATGTGCGCAATTTTTCGGACGTTATCAATGAAATTACAATCGAAAAAAAAGAAATAATCAAAAAATTTTTGTGAAAACTCTGAATATAATTCCATATGTGATTCTAGAATCACAATATTAGGACATATTCTTTGAGCCTCACTTACACTCATTGCCGCTCTTACGCCATATTTCCTTGCTTCATAATTAGCACTAAGAATGATACTTTTTCTTCTACTAGCATATGGTGCGACAGCAACCGGAGAATTTTTAAGTTCTGGCAATAATGCTAGTTCACAACTTGCATAGAAACAATTCATATCTATATGAAAAATAATTCTACCATTACTCATAAGCAACTCTCCTGTTTGATTAATTATATCATAATTAAAATACTTTAACAACTAAATCATTTATTTTTAAAATAATTAATTAAAATACTTTGACATTTTTAAAAAATATGCTATAATAATAATAGTATTTTATTTTAATATCAAAAAAGGAGTTTATTATGGCTAAAAATATCAAAGAAAATAAACAAAAAGAAAATTATGTAGAAAAACGTACAAAAGCAAATGGAGATAAAGAATATGTAGTTCATGGTTCTCCTAGCAAAACTGTTTGGGGTAGAATTGTTGTAGCCTTAATCGTTGCTGGAACTATTCTTTTACCTGTAGCTGGGTTAATCTACGCTTTAATTAAAGGATAATAAAATAAAAAGGTCACAAAATGTGACCTTTTTTATATTGCTAATTTTAATTTTTTTTGCTTCTTATGTTCTAATCTTAATTTGTCTGCAATCATCGCAATAAATTCTGAGTTTGTAGGCTTAGATTTGTTATAGCTAATAGTATAACTAAAGATATCACTTATAGCATCTACATTTCCCCTTATCCATGCAACCTCTATCGCATGTCTAATTGCTCTTTCTACCCTCGAAGCAGTTGTTGAATATTTAATTGCTACTTCAGGATATAAAATTTTTGTTATAGATCCA
>CALFMA010000720.1 GCA_937880065.1 uncultured Ruminococcus sp. | reverse complement strand
TGTGGGTGATACTGTCTGCGGCTGTTCCGTTTCAGCGGTATTGCTTTCAGTGGTAATGCTGCTTTCCTGCTGAACAGAGCTTTCCGGCTGCGAAGTGTTTTCCTGCTTGTTATCGCAGGCGGTGATGGGTAATGTCATTGCAAGAAGTAAAAGAAATGTGACTAATTTTTTCATTGTTATGCCTTTCTGCTTTTTATTTATATTTGCTAACCTATTGGGTTATTTCTATTATACACTACTTTCTCGCAAAAGTCAATTAATTATACAAAAATTTTGATTTTTACTATACTAATAAATGCAAATAACCGCCTGTGGAGTGAACCACGGGCGGTTGTCTGTAATATTTGGTTATACAACGTTTGGTTTATGACATCACATTATTTCTCAAAGATTGAAATTGAATCTCCGTCAGAACAGTACATCGCAAATTTGTCATATTCAGGCGTAACGATATAAAAATCCTCAATAAGACCGTCTGTTTCAGCAAGTACAGATAGAATTTCTTCTATGTATCCCTCATAAACCCATCCATCAGATAATATCAAAAATAATTTTTTGTTCCAGTCGTATTCCAGAATTTCTTTAATTTTAAATAGCGAAGTATCCCAATCACTACTGGCATATTCCTGATATATTTTATTCAGTTCATTTCTAAAATTCAACCATAAATAGCTTAATCTAACTTGAGAACACTCTTTATGATTTGCATTTTTATGTTCTACAAATGAATAATAAAAACGATTGATTACCTGTTGATATTTATTTTTGGAATATTCATAAAAACGGTTTCTGTCAATGTTCTTTTCTTTCACAATCTCTTCAATTTCAATTCTACTCCAATATCGTGCAGGCTTATTTTTTAAGTTTTTTCTCCATTCTTCCAACACAAACACCTCCTTTGTCAAAAAACGAATTGACTCCAAATTCTAAATTCCCGATTCGTTCGACCTATCATATTATACCACATTTTTACAAAACTCTCTAATTAAATCATTATGAAGTGTAGTTTTTATTGATTTACAGCTATTAGCTATACCTTTAACATGATATTCTTTCCTGAATCTGTAGTTACTTCAATAAATTCTGAATCTATTTGTTGGATATTTTCAACCCATATAGTATTTTCATCTCGTCCCCATTCTTTCCATTGTTTTGATGAAACATTTCTTTGATATTCAGAAAATGGATCCTGAAGATAATAAATTATTATTCCCTCCCCACCAACCAAACAAAAAGTTTCATCTTCTGATATTAAAGCAACACAGGGATCACCGTAAAAATCACCAATAATAATAGTCTGATTTCTATTCTTTATTTCAAGATTAACCGTTTCGTATTCGCTTGTTATTATATAATTTCTGCTTTCTGCTAATTTTATCATGATTCATCCTTTTCCTTATAGGCACTTCAATTCCCATATGCTCTTAAATTTTCCCTCTCAATATGCGTTTCCAGATCTGCATATCTTGTAGGAATTGGAATATGGCTTTCTTTCTCAACAAGTGACATTGTGATTTTTGTTGCGGTATCAAGAGAAATATTGTTGCCAATTGAAATAAATACTGGTTTTACATCGCTATGAGTGCGCAGTACTCTGCCATATACTTGTTCATTTATGATAATATCCGTAAAACTTCCTGCTGTCTTTTCGGGTTCTGTATAATCCGTTTTCTTGTCTACCCTGAAATAAGTTTTTGCAACTCCGATTGTTGGTTTATTCAGATAAAATGAAGCATGAGTTGCGATTCCCATATTCCGTGGATGAAGATATCCATTACCATCAAACATATAGATATCAGGCTCATTTTCAAGAAATTCAACTGTTTTCTGCACAAGCGGAAGTTCACGAAATGCAAGAAATCCAGGCATATACGTAACCTCTATTTTGCCGCTATAATGCTTTTTTTCAATAATCTGATGTGTATTGTAATCAATAACAACTATACAGCAAACCGCCATTTCCTCGTCATTTTCATTTTTCCAATAGGCAAGATCAACACCTGCAATCAATCTGATTTCGTTTACATCAAAAGCATCCTCAATTTTTATTCTGTTTCTGAATTCATTTTGCTGTTGTAAAAACCTTTCCTGCATTTCGTTTATTTCCATTTCCTATCATCCTCCCCTTTTTATGTATTTATAAGGCTTATTATTACACATCACCTTTTCTTATAATATTACCATTCTCGTCGTATTCTATAAATTTTTTATGTAGTCCATGGTCGGTTAATTCTGTAACTCCGCTGATTTTTCCATTTCTAAACCATTTGATGATTAATGTTTTATTGGATTCTTTGTCAAAATTACTATATTTGGAAACACAGCCATTATCATAAAAATCAACGTTTGTGCCTTCTTCATATCCGTCTTTATAAAAACTATAACCTAATATATTACCATTCGGATACAATTCGTAAAGCAATCCTGTAAATGGTGCTTTTTTTCCGTTTTCACTAGTATAAAATAGTCTTTCGTAGTGATTAATTCCGTTTTCCCAATATGATTCAAACGAAAATTTTGATTCAACATAAAAAAATCCATGCTCTTTTACATATTCTTTTGATAAAACTTCTGGTTTAAAATCAAGATTCATTATAATATCACCTGCTCCTGTAATAGTTAAACTTTTCCTCTTATTTCCGTTCATTTTCTCGAATATCTGTGTAATTCTATACCCACATACTCATTGACTGCTCCATACATTAAGATATGTTACAAGCCAAATCCCAAGGACTCAATATGGGCGATTAACTACTTTTATCCGACAGGCATTTTCTGCTGTAATATTATCAGCTTGCAAAGACCGTTCGCACGGTCAACGAAAAAAAGCTTCTATGCTACTGTTTTCTCAAATCACATCATCAGCATATTATAATATATTCAACAAGTTCTTGTGCTTGATAATGCATACTTAAAGGGGTTCTCTAAAAACCGGAACACGAGCGAAATTTCGTATATGACAAATGTCAGTTACAAGGCGGCAAACCGCAGTAATACTTTGTGTATTGCAAGGTTTGACAACGCAGGAAATGATATTTGTCATAGAAAGTTCGCCGTGAGGGAGTTTTTTAGAGGTTCCCAGAACCTATCAGAAATCTCCCAGAGCAAAACCCTGAGAGATTTCTACAGTATTCAATTATATCATATTATGCCGACTTTTTCAATAGTAAAAATAGCTATTCTTTTGTGAATTTTTCTGCACTTATATAGCTGATTTATTCGGAAAAAAGGGCAGTTGTAAGATATCTGTCGCCTGAATCGGGAAGAATTACAACTATATTTTTCCCGTGATTTTCCTGTTGCTGTGCAAGAGTAACCGCACCGTAAAGTGCAGCTCCCGAAGATATTCCCACGAGAATACCCTCTTTTCTGCCCATTAATCGGCTTGCTTCATATGCCTGTTCCTCGGTAACTGCAATAACCTCATCGTAAATCTGCGTATCGAGAATATCGGGAACAAAGCCTGCTCCGATACCCTGCAAGCCGTGAGCCCCTGCATTTTTTCCCGAAAGAACAGCAGATGATGCAGGTTCTACCGCAACTATTTTTATATTGGGATTTTTCTCTTTCAGATATTTTGCCGTACCTGTGAGAGTTCCACCTGTGCCGACTCCTGCCACGAAAATATCAGCCTTTCCCTCGGTATCTTCCCATATTTCAACACCTGTTGTTTCGTAATGAGCCTTGGCATTGTCGGGATTTGAAAATTGCTGCGGAATAAAGCTATGGGGAATTTCAGCGGCTAATTCCTCTGCCTTGGCAATTGCCCCTGCCATACCCTTTGAACCCTCCGTGAGAACAAGTTCCGCACCGTAGGCTTTCATCAATATACGGCGTTCTTCCGACATTGTATCGGGCATTACAATAATTACACGATAGCCCCTTGCCGCACCAACTGATGCAAGACCAATTCCCGTATTGCCCGAAGTAGGCTCAATTATAACGGATTCGGCAGTAATCAGACCTTTCTTTTCCGCCTCATCAAGCATAGTTTTTGCAGCTCTGTCCTTAACTGAGCCTGTGGGATTGAGGTATTCAAGCTTTGCAAGAATTTTTCCCTGCAAACCGTATTCCTTTTCAATATTTCCAAGCTCCATAATGGGAGTTTTGCCGATAAGTTCATCAACCGACTGATAAATTTTCATACTATCACCTTATTTTTTTTCGGATTCAATCCATTTTTCCATATCTGTTTCTGTTCCGCCTGTTGATACATATGCGTAATATGCAAGAATTAATGAAGCATCGGCTTGCGCCGATATGAAGCGGCGCGTTGCGCCACGAAGCACTCGCTACGCTCGCGTGAAGCGAAGCGCACACTAACTTCTCCGTGAGCCGAAGGCTCGCTTCACAGAACGAAGTTCTGCTTCATTTTTCATGCGCGTCAGCGCGCTTCATTT
>CALFMA010000719.1 GCA_937880065.1 uncultured Ruminococcus sp. | reverse complement strand
TGCTATTTATCTTGATGCTTCATATATTGCCTGTGCTATAATGATAGCTGTTCATAATCAGGATAACCTCAAATCAAAAGGTTTTGAGGTAAATGAAAAATACCCTGCCGTTAGATTTGACTTTGAAGGATATCTGAACAGAGGAAGAGAGAAAGTATTAGGCAGAAATGTTTTCACAACTAATATGAACAGAGAAACAAAATATACAATATCAGATGAAGTCCGTTCAGAGATCAAGGATTTTGGTTTCTGTTTTGGCAGTGATGAACTTGTGTTTAACGGAAATACATTGAAAAATACATATGTATTATCTGCAAGAACGCTTGGTCAGGTGCATGATAGAAATCAAAGGGCAACAGGTGAATATTCACCAATATATATGCCGCTTGTTACTACTTTCTCCGAAATGCTCAGTAAGCTGTATAATAACGACTTCACATCTTTCCAGAACGAGGTTTCTGAATGGGAATATGACACTAATAAGAAGTACGTAGATAACCCACTTTATGAAGGCGATAGAATTGAATATAAATTGGTTGACGGAGTAAATTGTGTGAATTTCTGTTTTGGAAATAAAGTTGCGAATACAGGAATCAAATTCGCTATGACTATTAGCGAAGAAAATGATGAAAACTAATTACATGAAAGGATGAATATTTATGGATTATAAACTTAAAATCGATGGTATAACTGATCTTGATACCACTAAGGCAGCGCTTATGGGTGGATGTGTGAAAAACATTGAGATAATGACTGATACAGTTGAAGAATATGCCAAAGAAAGATTTAACGAGCCGCTCTTTAGATTTAAGATCGTTTTTGAAATAAACGCTGATACAAAAGCAGTAGCTAAGGATATGATGAAGTGGTCACTTCAGAGAGGAACTAACGAAGTTTACAGAAATGTTCAGTTGACAGTATTGGATAACGGAGGAAACAAGATAAGAATGATCAAGATTCCGAATATGTTCTGTGAAGACTATATAGAGATATATGAAGAGTTAAATGACAAAAGTCAAACAAAACCTCATCCTTATGCAACACTCAAGCTTATCCAGCGTGGTGGTGAGACTGATAAGATCGCTAATGAGGTATGATGCCTTAACAGAGTGATCTAACGGGAATTTGCTTGCATATTTCTTATGCGGACAAGATTTTAAGAAAAAATTTATCCGGTGGAGGAAGGATAAAATCGTCCTTCCTCCATTGAATTATCAGAGGTTGCTATGAAAATTATAGAAATAGATCAGGAGAAGATCGTTTCGATTGACTCCTTACACATAAGAAAACGATATTGCGAACATTCTGTTTGTGTAGTTAAACTACAGATCAAGCAGGAGTTTATCATGTCGGTTTATCAGACTCTGAATCAGGATCTTACAATAACAGATGATTATGAAAAATGTATTTTCAAAGGTAAGATCACAGATGTGGATCTTAAAAGCGGGCATTCTGGTATATTGACAATAAAAGCAGTTTCATTTTCTGTAAAAACAGATCTTGAACCGAAATTTAGGGTATTCCGTAATGAAAAGAGATCATTGAATGAGATTCTGAATAAAATAAAAGATCGTTCTCCCGATAATTTCAATATAAATATTAATGGAAATCATAATATAGATCATCCTGTTGTTCAGTATAATGAAACTAACTTTCAATTTATTAACAGACTGGCAAGAGAATGCGGATTAGATGTATTTGTTAATGATACACTCACAGATGATACGCCGTCAATTTATATAAGTGAAAAAAAACGTGATGGGCAATATGTCATAGATCTTGATAAATCCTATGAATTACACAATATCTGGAACTTTTTCAAACACTCAAATAAAACAATAAATGGACTGAGGATAGTTACAGACATTTATGCAGATCTTGGTGATAGTGTTTCTGTAAAATCAGCTGTCATGAATGCAGGCAACAGCAAATATATCGTCTATGAATGGGATATGTATAAAAAACATGAGATCTTTATTTATGAATACAAGCTGTATGAACCAAGCAATTTCCCAAAGCTCGAATTGATCCCATTGCCTGAAGATGTACATATCCATGCTGTGGTAAAGGATAATAACGACAGTGGCGGTATGGGAAGGATACAGGTAAGATTTGCCGATCAAGTTTTTGAGGATATGGATCCTGAAAGTAAATTATGGATCCCGTACAGAAGTCCTTATACTGCTGTAAAAGACGGAAATACAAGTTTCGGTATAGTTTTTATCCCTGATAAGGATGAACCTGTAGATGTGGTATACAGCAAAGGCGAATTCTATGCTTGTGAATGTTTAAGAAGAAAAGCAAAAAACGGATCTTCTCCGTTGACAGATGAAGTAAAGATAGACACAGATCTCGAATCTCCGGATCAAAATAAATATATCGCAAATATATATGGAAGAAAAATTACCTTTAATAAGGATATGCTGGAACTTAAATCAGGAAAAAACACAATAACACTAAAAGATGATGAGATTGAAATTAAAGTTGGCGAAAACAAGATATCGATAAAGGAAGATGATATCCTGATAAATGCTGACAAGAATTTAAAAATCAGCACAGGTGATGACACTTCTGTCAAAGCCGGTAAAAAGATCGATTTTAAAGCTTCCGATAATGCAAGCATTTCAGGTAAGGATACGACTATCAAAGGAAGTAATAATGTGTATATACACTAATGTATTTTAAGTACCTGTAAGCTCTCTTTTCAGCTGGTCATTACTGATGGGATACACATCGGATACAAAGCAGTTTCCCGGACTGCAAGATTTGATATCATTGAAATATTATTAGGTTCAGAGGTGAAATAATGAAAATTCAGCAATCAATTAATGAATTGAAAACCAAGCTTAACTATGTTATACAGACTTCAAATGCTTTGGATAAAAATGGAAAAGATATGATGAAAGATCTTTTCAATAGTTTAAGCGAATACACCCAAAATCACATTGAACAAATATCAGATAATGTTGAAACTCAGATACGTTCAAAGTATGAGACAAAAACAGATAAATTTAATATAATGACTATTTTGGTAGCTAATGAGAAGGCTGATGAGTTAGAAAGAAAAGATAAGTATTATCCGATCTATAATTCCAATGATTCAGAAAAAACAAAATTCGGACTGTTTTTTGACTGTTCATATGAAAGGTTTATGGAAATATGCAGCGGTCGATATACAGCATCCATTAAGCTTCAAAATGGTCAGGTCATAAATAAATGCGAATGTTCTATTTCACCTGATGATATATATGCCGCACAGGAATGGATATTATTTAGGGCAGCAAAACAGTACGACATTAAAAGGCCGCTTATATTTTCACCTTATTCAAGAAAATTTGCAACAGTCATATTAAAGGATAGATCGATCCGTGTTGAAGAGATCGCTGATCTCAAACGTGACAAAATTGGTGAGAGATATATGAGTTCAAATCAGTATCGGCTGATGTGGAATGTTAAATATGAAGACCTCATCGGAGATAGTATTCCCGAAGCTAGGACTTTGAATTATGTTACACCGCTTTTTGAAAAGCTGATGTATAAACGTACTTTTGTAAATACAAAAAGTAATATGTATTATTTATTTGATTTTGAAAATACAGAACGATTATCTGTAATTCGTGAGGGAGGTACTTTGTATGTAGCTTCTGATGTTAATCTTGCAGAGATTCCGTATCACAGGATCACAATTCTTGATCCAAATGAAGACATTGCAAATAAATTTGAAAACTATTATCAGCCCAACCTGTTTTCACATACACGACTGCGTTCAAAGGCTGATATTATATATACGCTGAGAAGTTTCTGCAATAATCCTTATGGAGTTACAATAAGCGAAAATATTAAAATAGCCATGCAGGGCGACAAGATTCTCACTGAACTAAGACGTTTTAAGAATTATAATGCGAACTTCTCATATTACAGAGATCCAACCTTGGAAAGGGTAAATTATGATAGTATGATGCGTTCACAGAAGTTAAAAAGTTCACTCTATTGTATAGTGGCTTTCAGCGGAGAAAATATCTGCGGAGATTACGCAAATTACGTCATTGAATATCTGAATGATACATACCCCGAGTTTAATTGGATTGGAGTTGAATAATAATGGATTGGATATGGCAGAATTATTCTGAAGAAAACCTTTTTGTTATAAATTCAAGAATTAGTCCGTATTTTGAGGTATTTCGTGATAAAACCGAAAATCAAAATATAATTTTTGTCAACTATCTGATCCGATTTGAGGAAATATTTAAAAATTACAGATTTGACAATTCAGAAATAAATCTGAATGAATACGGTTCAACCGCTGAAGAAGCTATCGCTAATATTGCTGTTCATTTTCTTGCAGAGCTTGATATGCTGAATGGGATATCATCCGATCTGATAATACTTGATATGATCAGAAATGAGATAAAAAACGGTGCATATGGAAGCGAAGTTAAGGAACTGTTTTTTTCTGATTGTGTTACAGATGAAGAAAGAGAAGATATTCTCAGATTGCTTTTGAAGCGATATGAAAACGATCAGATTGAGCCTACATTAGGACAGATCTTTACAAGGTTTTTTGATACGCTGAAACTGGCTGTTCCAAATGGAAATGAAACTATAGGGGATAACGATGATACGTGTTATGCTGTATTTGCATATGCGAAGCCGTCACCTGAGATCTATTACAGAAAAAGTACAGAAACGACATATTATTTCAGTGCATATAATAAAGTGAATCATGATAAATTCATATTATTAAAACTCCTCTTTGCAGACGTAAATGATAATATAGAGGAAAGATTCGGTAAAAATTTCGGACTTATAAGCAATCAATGGAAGCATACAGCATCATATCCTGAAATTGGAAACGTAACAATGTTATGATGATGTATCCAGAAAATAACTGAATGGAGTTAAAATAATGGGTAAAGAAATAGGAATCGATCTTGGAACTACAAATACAGTTGTTTCATATATTAACAACTATAATGAACCTGTAACAATGGAGCTTTTGAATACCGATGAAACTGTTATTCCTTCTTTAGTTTTTTATGAAGATAAAAGAAGGTTTTGTACTTGAAGAGGTTGGCGGCACGTATCTTGCTGTTGCTGTCGGTGCTATGGCAGGCAGC
>CALFMA010000718.1 GCA_937880065.1 uncultured Ruminococcus sp. | reverse complement strand
AATAATCATAAACAGGATTTGTCTGCATAAGATGTCTGTTTTTCTCGAGATAATCCTCAAGAGTGCAGATAAATTTCGCAGGATTTCCTGCGTAAACAGTATTCTCGGGAACCTCTTTTGTAACAATACTTCCTGTTCCGATAAGCACACCGCCAGCCGCCATAATCAGATACTCAATTACATAAGAACGTGTAATTTCCTTTGAAGTATATCCCAAGGCTTCAAGTATGCCGATATTTACAATCTGTTCTTTGATGTCATTAGCTATTCTGTAACGGATTATAACAACCACGGAAATAAATATAATCACCGCCATTACTATCATAAGATTCAAAAGCAATTCAGCGGAAGAAGTGACCATAAGTTTCATATCTCCATAAGTAAAGCCCAACAAACCACTTTTAATATCCAAACGGGAATAATCTTCACATTCCTCCAGAAAACTATCCATAAGCTCATATCCGCCCTGCCCTTGATTATCATTATATAGAACAGCTTTATATTTTGGCAGAAGTCCTGAAAGAATATGATAGTCCTTTTCAGATACAATCATTTTTAAACCGCTGCTCATTTCATTAAACATCATTGTTTCATAAAATCCGGCAATTGTAAATGAGAATTTTCGTGTACCGTATGTAATATCAAATGTATCCCCTGCTTTATATCCCATACTGTCCTGCAAAATGTATGGTGCATATATCGGATGCTCAAGTGCAGCTATTTCTTCACTTGAAAGAGTTGAATCCATAGGCGATTTTGAAATTTTCGCTTCATTATCAGCAGTAATAAATGCCATATACAAAGCAGATTCCTTGCCGTTTTTATCTATATATCCTGTATTCATGCTCCATAACACATCTACAGCAGTAACAGTTTCTACCTCAGGATGCTGTTTCAGAATGTTTTCATATTCCTTATTATAATTCTTTTCAAGAATAAAGATATAGTTTTCATAGCTTCCTGTCTTTTCCATAACATTCGGGAAAATATTACGGATTCCCCAAATTGCACCCAAAGATGAACCAACAAGGAGCATACATACCATAACTAATGTAAGCAGGGAAATAAATTCAAACTTGTGCTTTTTGATATTAGCCAGCGAAAGACGAGTAATTTTTCCCATTTCTTTCACCATCCCATTCTGTCAAGGAAATTCTGTAAGCCTTCACGGCGTTTTTTCAAATCATCCGTATTATAAAGAGGCATTTCATATTCTCCTATTACTGTACCGTCTGATATGAAAATTACACGATTGCCATGTAATGCCGTTTTGATGTCATGAGTAACCATAACTATACTCTGTCCCTTGCTGTGCAATTCTGTAAATATATCCATTACATCGCTGCTTGAAGCAGAATTCAGACTGCCTGTAGGCTCATCTGCAAACAAAATCTGAGGTTCATTGATAACAGCACGGACAATGCCAACACGCTGACGTTCACCTCCTGAAAGCTGGTTAGGATACTTTTTCCATGTTTCCTCTGTAATTCCGACTTTTTTCAGCAATTCCTCAGCTTTTTTTACAAGCTGGGGAGAATTTTTCTGCAATGCAAGAGCCGCTGTCATTACATTGTCAAATACATTCATATTATCCAGCAGGTATATACTCTGAAATACAAAGCCGCAATGATTTCTGCGGAAAACTGCAAGCTCATCATTGGAATAATTGGAAATATCTTCCTCACCGAAATAGACATTTCCAAGAGTTGGTTTGTCCATACCTGAAAGAGCATAGAGCAGCGTGGATTTTCCTGAACCTGACGAACCCATAATTACTGTAAAATCACCTTTGTAAATCTCCAAATCAAGATTTTTGATGACATGCTGCTGAACTCCGCCATTTGAAAAAGTTTTACACAGTTTATCTGTGTGCAGTATTGAAGAATTCATATAAACACTCCTTAATTATAAAATCAGTTTTACTGTATTTTTAGTATAACATATTTCAATAAATTCTTCTTTATCATATTATTATTAATTTCTTATCAAATTCTTATCTACAAATCAAAACATCAGAAAAATTTATTCAGTCTTTTATCAATTTTTATTTTTTAGAGCTTTACATATTATATCACATTTTATTATCTATTTCAATATTGACTTAGAAGGAATTGAAAAGAGCCTTCGTGATGGAAGGCGCTTATATACAGTATACAATGTTTTCTGGATAATTGTTCAGGCAGCACTATAAGGGTTCACGGAGGCTCCGAATACGCATATACAAAATAATCTAATCTATCATTTTCAGCACCATTTCCACACTTTCCTTTATTCCGACCGAACTATCAATTACAAACTCGTAATGCTTCTCATCTCCCCATTCAAGTCCCGAAATATTCTTGTAATACATTGCCCTCGCCTTATCGGAACGGGCGATGTTCTGTTCAGCCTCCTCGCGGGTATCGCCGTAGACCTCCATCACTCTGCCG
>CALFMA010000717.1 GCA_937880065.1 uncultured Ruminococcus sp. | reverse complement strand
ATCATCACAGATATATGTGGAGGGACTTCATCCCTCCACACCTCCCGACAGGGGCAAGCCCCTCGCATTTTGCTCAACCTTTGGTATCGCAAAATGCACACCCCATATATGAATTGATATTATTCTTTTTCAATTCGGCATTGCCTTAAAGGAAGATTCGAATACAGATTTACTGTACATTCATTACTTACAAGCCTTGCACGACCTACAGCTTGTTCAGACTCACTTTCTATCATCCATAGCTGAATTGTACGAAGAAGTTCATCACTAAATGTCATAAAAGGGAAATTATAGCCGTTTCTGCTTACACGTCTTACTGCAAGACTATCCCCTGTATTTGAATTGCCTGTTATCATTGCAAACAGCTTGTACACATATTCAGATCTGTGAAATGTTCCTGCTACGGTAATATCCTGCCCTTGAAGATGATTAAAGCCCTGCGAAGCACCAAGATATATTTCTCCCGGTTCTGATAAAGCTTTAAACGTAATTATATTTTCATTTGCGTGTTTCTTCCGTATATTCTTCAAAAGTTCAGGCTTTGAGCTGAAACATTCTCTGCTGTATGTTTCATCAGGATGAAGAATAAGTTTGCCTCTATACTTCAATAATCCTAAATCATTAAAGCTGTAAAGCCTTCTTCCAAATATCTTTTCATACAGGGTTTTATCAGCAGTTGCAGAAAATATTGTACAGCTGCAATCAGGAAGTTCCTTTTTATACAGGAAATATATCGTGTCACTCCCCTTTTCACGATAAAAACAGCGTGAATATATAGCATGATAGATACTTGAACTCCATGTTTGGCTGTCTATGCGATTATTTAAAGCGGCACGTTCACATTCGTCTATGTTATATGTAAATTCATCAAGCATTTCATATCCATGAACTCCTGCAATTCTTTTTAATCTTATCTCTACCATAGGATTAACGGGCATCTGCTGTGTGTTTTTATTAAGCAATGAGCATATATCCTTAACAGAAACCTGATTAACTTGCATCATCGTTGTAAGTATATCCTCATCTATAATTACGTTTCTTGCTCTGAGATAATCCTCTTTCATATTGAGCAATCTTGCATGAGTCGTTATAACAAGCTGTCCTTTGAATGAGCGTATCTTATCCATAGCTTTCAAATATTCTTTTGCACGAGGAGAATCACATTCCCTGAGCAATGCATTTATAGCCATATCGTCACCAATCATATAATGATGACGTATATCCTCTGCTGTTTCCTTATTCAATGACATAAGAAGTTCATCTATAATAGGAGTTGTAATGTAATCTATTCCCATATCTTTAGCTGTATCAGCTACGGAATACATAAGCTTTGAATTAGGAACAGCCACTATAGTCTGTTTGCATGATTTCTTTACAGCGTTCAGATATGCATACGTTTTGCCCGCTCCTGTAGGTGCTTTTATAACATTTACTCCTGTATTATTAAGACACATATCAAGGGTATATCGTATATTCTCCCTCATAGTATCAATATCTGTATATTCCGTATTATCATCAATAGAAATTATCTCCTTGTTGCAGTTTTTCAATGTATAGCACATAGTTGATTTATGACAGCATGTATCAGAATATGGACAATAATTATCACAACGCTGAGGTTTACAGTTATTGCGATATGCCCAGCTCATCTGTTCCATTTTCCTTGCAATGTCACCGTATCTGTCAGTATACTTTTCAAATGTCCTTGTAAGCAATTCCTTGCCGCCTTTTATATGTATAAGATTAAGAGCAAGTCCGAACCATTCATCATGAGTAATTCTGATTCCCGACATAAAATCGCTTAACAGCTTACATATACAATTATTATTAAGATTAACTCTTAATGATATATCTCTTTTCTCCGAATATATAATAGACTTATCTGTACTAAACAGTAATATTGAAGATTTTTGGACATCAACCCTATTATTATATATGGTTATTGTCCGAATATCTTCATTTTTTATCCTTTTAAATATTTCATCTTCAATCTCTGTCCCAGTTGGAGAAAAGAGAGAGGCACCGGCATTATAGATTTCGGAGTTTTCAATGAGAGCAAAGGTGTTGTTCCTCAGAACAACTTTCGTCTTATTTGCAATAGCTTTAAGCTTACGGCTCTTATTTGTATTATCATATTCATCAAGATATTGGAGGGTACTCAATAAAAGGTCATACACAGTAAAATATTTATTCTCGTTATATATCACATTTCTACCCGGGAAATAAAGCTTGCTGAAATCCTTAGATGTAGTATCTGCTTCAGGATATATACTGCATAGACATATCTGAATCAGCAATGCCAAATTTTTATCAGTTATTACCTGATTACAGGCAAATACAACTCTGAAACGTGAAAAGTTCACAGAACTCATTGTTTCATAACTCAAAGCTACAGGAAGTTTAAATTTCTCTGCCCTTTGTATTACATCATCATAGGATATACCACCGTCAAAATCAAGGGCGAAAAGCTGTATTGAATCAAGTTCATCCTGACATTTACGATTACCCTTGAAAGTTGCAGGACACCATACATACTGGTTTTCTATATATTCAGCAAGCTGTAATAATGAAATATCATATCTGTGATTAGCTATAAGCTTGCATATCTTCTTTGTATTAACATCTGATTTAGCTATACCTTTTATACTTTCAGGGTATATTGAAACATTAAAACTCATTATAACATCCCCTTTCGCTTTAAATTGATTTATAGGAATGTTATAAAAATTTTTTGGAGTTCCCTTTTGACAAAAAATAATGGACAGGCATTATGCCTGTCCCGTAATGCACCGTGTGAAGTCCATATAACCACAGTACAGCCGTAAGATATATGTGTATACATCCTACGGCACCCGTCAGTTTCGTTATTAAGACTTCTCACTGACGAGTCCATAAATAAAAATAGCAAAAAATAATAATGATAAATTAAATTTGTGCTTAGCAAGT
This sequence comes from uncultured Ruminococcus sp., assembly GCA_937880065.1. Next base: position 779 of record CALFMA010000717.1, on the reverse strand, counting down.
ATACAGGGTACACTTCTATTCTGCACATTCAGTCTGCTCGTTGATATATGCGTATACTGATGAAAGTGGTATTTTCCATTTGTTTCCTATGCGGAATGCCTTTATTGCTTTGCTGTCAAGCAGCTTATAGGCTGTATTTTTACCTATATTAAGCATATCCATAAGCTGTTCTATTGTAATAATTTCATTCTTCATAATTTTTCTCCTAATAATTTAAAAGTTTTTCCTTTCATTGTTGATAAAATTACCGACCGCCGCGATAGTCATTTCTCCGTCTTTAAGGAGGTAGAGGCTAATGGTTTGGCTTTTTCTGACTTGGGAAAGGTAGGCTATAAATTAGAGTTAAATAGCCATACTTTAGAATCAGACTATGAAAAAGATAAGACTGTTGTAGCAACAATAGATTATTGGTTGGATAAAGTTTTCCCTAACACAAAAGATAGTAATGGAAATGTTATTTCTTGGAACACACCTTGGTGCTACGAAATTAAAATGGACTGGTCTTATTTTTCTAGCGAGCGGGATTTCACAAAAGTATATGAAAACTCTTATACCGGTTCTTGGATTTATGATCCTAATATTTCTCCTACTGAATTAATCCCCAATGGAACTGTAGAAGGAAAAGAAAAGGCTAGATATATTAATTGTGTAAATAGCAACAAATATAATATTACTTAGACTATTGCGGAAACTTTTGAAGTTTTTTGCCGTTATGAATATGCCTGCGAAAGTAATGGTAAGTTTATAAAAGAATATACTGATGAAAACGGAAATGTAAC
>CALFMA010000716.1 GCA_937880065.1 uncultured Ruminococcus sp. | reverse complement strand
CGGCGAGGCATTAAAAAATTCCGCTGAAAATTTCAGAATTGCCACAAAGGTAAATCCTCGAATTACAGGCAGACTTGACGGCGATTCCGTAAATATGCAGTTTATGGAATCCCTCGGCAGATTGCAGATGGACAGCGTTGATACGCTTTATCTTCACTTCCCCGATAAGGATACGCCCGTAGAATCGGCACTTGAAGCCTGTGCAAAGCTTCACAGCGAGGGGCGTTTTAAAAATCTCGGACTCAGCAATTTCCCTGCATGGCTTGTGGTTGATGTCTACTATAAATGTAAGCAGAATGGCTGGATGCTCCCTGTTGTGTATGAGGGGCTGTACAATCCCCTGAGCCGCCGTGCCGAAACGGAGCTTTCAATGGTGCTTGACAGGTTCGGACTTCGCTTTTATGCCTATAATCCCCTTGCAGGCGGAATTCTCACAAATAAGTATAATTCCCTCGATGATGTACCCTCAGAGGGCAGATTTACAAATCGTCCCAACTACAAAAACCGTTACTGGAAAAAGTCCTATTTTGACGCTGTTGGGGAACTGAAAAAAATCTGCGAAAATTACGGTATATCCATAATTGAAGCGACTTACCGCTGGATGATGTACCATTCAATGCTCAATACAGAGCGTGGTGACGCAATAATTATCGGTGCGTCAAAGCTTTCACAGGTGGAGCAGAATATAGCCGCCGTAAACAGCGGTGAACTGCCCGATGAACTCATTTCAGCCTTTGAAAAAGCATGGGAAACCACAAAAGCCGATGCACCGCAGTATTTCCGTTTCTACGATGCCAATGCCAATAACTAAGGAGTGATATTTTGCTTAATCAGGAAAAATTTTATAATACGCTGAAAAACAGCGGAGTTGATTTCTTCACAGGTGTTCCCGATTCCTACCTCAACGGATTCTGCAATTATCTTGTGGATAATGCAGGTGAAAAGGAGCATATTATAGCTGCCAATGAGGGAAATGCGGTGGGAATTGCCGCAGGTCATTACTTTTCAACAGGCAGACTTCCCCTTGTGTATATGCAGAATTCGGGTATGGGAAATGCCGTAAATCCCCTTGCATCTCTTGCAGATAAAAATGTGTATTCCGTTCCCATGATATGGCTTATTGGCTGGAGAGGTCAGCCAAATACAGGAGATTGGGCACAGCACCAGTTGCAGGGAGAAATTACGGAAAAGCTCCCCGAAATTATGAATATCCCCGTTATGATTTTGTCAGATGATGAAAAAGCCGCAGAGGAACTTGTGAAAAATGCCTGTGAAACAGCAATGAAGAACCGCTGTCCCGTAGCGGTAATTGCTCCAAAGGGAGTGCTTGCAGGGGAGAAAAAGGCTAATATCCCCGATACATCATACCCCCTCAGCCGTGAGGAGGCAATTGAAATTCTCCTTGACCTTCTGCCGAAAAATACCATTTATTCCGCTACAACAGGCAGAGCAACAAGAGAAATATATTTCCTCCGTGAAAGGAGAGGGGAGAGCCACAGCTGTGATTTCCTCAATGTCGGCTCAATGGGTCACGCATCTTCCGTTGCGTTGGGAATTGCCCTTGAAAATCCCGAAAGATACGTTGTAACCCTTGACGGCGACTGCTCTTGTATGATGCACATGGGAGCAATGACAATGGTCAGCAAGACTAATGTTCCTAATTTCATACACGTAGTCCTCAACAACGGTGCTCATGAATCCGTAGGCGGTCAGAAATCCGCAGGCTATATGGTGGATTTTACGGCAATTGCAAAGGCTTGCGGATATGCCACAGTTGACAGCTATGCCGTGACAAGAGAGGATATTGAAAAGGCTGTGGAAAAACTTCTTGCAGAGAAAAAGGCGGCATTTCTTGAAATCCGCATACACAAGGGACTCCGTGGCAAACTGCCGCCCCTTGATATATCCCACGAGGGACTTATTTCAGAATTGATGAATGAACTGGCTTGAAAGGAAAGTGATTGATATGAACAGTATGGAAAAAACAAGAGAATTTTTAGAGAAAATCGGTCTGCCAAAGGGCGACGCATACGACCTTCCCACATCTGAAAAACGCTTTTCGGACGGAGCGCAGTTCCGCCTTGAAGTACCGGGAATTCAAGGTCCTTCAACTATGAAAACACTTCTTGAAGAACTTGATAAATACGGCATCAGTATTCACCGTGTAACTCAGACAAAGGGCATATGGACTCTCCTTGACGAGGAAATTGAGCAAATGGTGGAATATGCAAAAAAGTGGCAGGTTGAATTAATTCTTGCCATTGGACCACGTGCCACAACTGATACTTCTGCCTCTGTGAATACTCCCGAGGGTGTGCGTATGGGTTACAGACTTCGTGGACAGGAGCAGGTTATCCGTGCAATTGAAGATGTGAAACGTGCCGTAAGACTTGGTGCACGCTCATTTCTTGTATATGACGAGGGCTGTCTGTATGCGTTGAATAAATTCCGTGAGGCTGGGGAAATCCCTGCTGACTGCCGTTTCAAGATGTCTGCCCACACAGGTCACGGCAATCCATGTGCCGCAAAGCTCCTTGAAAGCATTGGTGCAAATTCAATTAATCCTGTCCGTGATATTCAGTTACAGATGCTTGCGGCTATGCGTCAGGCAATTGATATTCCGATTGATATTCACACAGAAAATCCCAAGTCAACAGGCGGCTTTATCCGTCACTATGAAGTACCCGAAATGATAAGAGTTGCCGCACCTATTTACCTTAAAACAGGCGGTGCTGTGGCAAAAACTCACAGCTGGGATACCACCAATGAGGACGCAAAGAAACGTGCAAAGCAGATTGCTCTCGTTATGCGTGTAATCAAGGAGTACTACCCCGAAGCGATTATTTCAGAGAAAGGCAGTATAGGCGAATGAAACACCACAGATATAACCCCTCTTTTGAATTTGTAAAAAATCCCGAAAGCTTTGATAAATATTCCGATAAGGAATTTTTGCAGTATTGTGCAGGAGCAACTATGTATATGCCGGGAACTAAAGATTTCCTGCCGAAAATCCTCAGTTGTGCAATGCCGGGACTTACCACAATGGTATTCTGCTTTGAGGACGCCTGTGCGGAAAGCGATGTGCCTGCGGCTGAGGAAAATGTTCTCCGCACCCTTGACGAGATTGGTGGTATAAACAGCCGCCGCAGCTGCGGAGGACTTGGAGTAGAT
>CALFMA010000715.1 GCA_937880065.1 uncultured Ruminococcus sp. | reverse complement strand
ACCATTTAACCGCCAGCAGCTTGTGGATTTTCTTTCTGTGGACAGAAGTGCCATGTCCAATGAGCTTTGTAAAATGCGGGATGAGGGACTATCGGAATTTGAAAGAAGTGCCTTTAAGTTGCTATAAACATGAACTTCGAACGTCAAACGCCCACTTACTACACTTTTTACAGAATATCCGGTGACATCGTTTGATTTCGTTTGGATTCACTATAAGGATTGACATTTCCACTGAAAAATGTTATAATTAACTAAAGCTGTGAATGGGTTGATCACACCCTGCGGCTTACATGAATGTTACGAATTAGGAGGAATTGCTATGGAACAGAAATTCTATATTTGTGAGCACTGCGGAAAGATGGTCGCTCTTGTGAAAGAGAGCGGTGTGCCGGTGATGTGCTGCGGGCAGAAGATGACCGAGATCATTCCCGGAACAACGGATGCAGCCGTTGAAAAGCATGTGCCCGTGTACACGGTGGAGAACAACATCGTGCATGTAAAGGTGGGCGAGGTCGAGCATCCTATGACACCTGAACATTTCATTGAATGGGTCTCCATCCAGACAAATCAGGGAAATCAGCGAAAGGCGCTCAAGCCCGGTGATCAGCCGGAGATCTGCTTTGCACTCTGCGACGGCGACGAAGTGGAAGCTGTCTATGCTTACTGCAATCTTCATGGTCTCTGGAAAGCATAAAGTTTGAATCACAAATTATATTTTGAAAGGAATGTTACACATGAAAAAGTACAAATGTTTGCTGTGCGGCGCAGTATTTGAAGTTGAGGACGGTGCGGAGGCAGTCTGTCCCGTATGCGGCGTGAGCGGAGACAAGGTCGAGCTTGTGGAAGAAAACGCAAAGAATAAGTATGCTGGCACACAGACCGAAAAGAATCTGGAAGCAGCATTTGCAGGCGAATCCCAGGCAAGAAACAAGTACACCTATTTTGCGTCCAAGGCAAAGAAGGAAGGCTTTGAGCAGATTGCTGCGCTCTTCCTGAAGACTGCTGATAACGAGAAGGAACACGCTAAGATGTGGTTTAAGGAACTGAATGGTATCGGTGATACTGCGCAGAATCTTGCAGCTGCAGCTGACGGCGAGAACTACGAATGGACGGACATGTACGATGAATTTGCTAAGACCGCTGACGAGGAGGGTTTCCACGAGCTGGCTGAGAAGTTCCGTCTGGTTGCCGCAATAGAGAAGCATCACGAGGAGCGTTACCGCGCTCTGCTGAAGAACGTAGAAACAGCACAGGTGTTTGAAAAGAGCGAGGTCAAGGTGTGGGAATGCCGCAACTGCGGTCATATCGTTGTGGGTACGAACGCCCCCGATATCTGCCCGACCTGCGCACACCCCCAGAGCTATTTTGAGGTTCACGCTGAAAATTATTGATCGAGAATCCCTGCGATGTAATGGCTCGCAGGGATTTTTTGGAGGTATACTATGAAAGTTGTGATCATCGGCGGCGTTGCAGGTGGTGCTTCCGCTGCCGCAAGACTACGCCGTCTTGACGAAACGGCAGAAATTATCATATTTGAAAAGAGCGGCTATATTTCCTACGCAAACTGCGGTTTGCCCTATTATATCGGCGGTGTGATCGAAGATCGGCATGCACTTACAATCCAGACACCGGAAAGCTTTGCGAGACGTTTCCGGATCGACGCAAGGGTACATCATGAGGTCATCTCGATCAACAATTCGCAGAAAAGTGTTACTGTCAGAAATCTTGTAACGGGTGAGAGCTTTGATGAGCCGTATGACAAGCTCATTATTGCAACGGGTGCAAAGCCGTTTGTCCCCGACTTATGCAGAATCGGCAGTGAGCGGATCTTTACCATGCGGACAGTGGAGGATACATACCGGCTTGATACCTTTATCCGTGAGAAGGAGCCGAAAACTGCTGTGATTATTGGCGGCGGGTTCATTGGGCTGGAAATGGCGGAGAATCTTACACACAGGGGGATTCGAGTGACGATCGTGGAGCGCAGTACGCAAGTATTGCAGCCGTTTGATGCGGATATGGCTGCCTTCATCCATGCAAAACTGCGGCAAAGCGGCGTTTCCCTCAAACTTACCAGAAGTGTAACTGGATTCCGCAGCGATTCCGACGGTATCATCACAGACATTGAAAATGACAGCGCACTGCGCTCAGATCTGGTGATTCTTGCACTCGGTGTGGTGCCGGATACATTACTTGCCGGAAACGCAGGCCTGCGGCTTGGGCAGAGAGGGAGCATTGCGGTGGATGAGCATATGCGGACATCGGATCCGGACATCTACGCAGTCGGTGACGCTGTTGAGATCCACCATAGGGTAACAGATGCCCAAGCACTGGTGTCGCTGGCAGGTCCTGCGAATAAGCAGGGGCGGATTGCGGCAGACAATATTTGTGGAATAAACACGGCATATAGAGGCGCACTGGGTTCTACCATCATCAAGCTGTTTGCCATGACAGCAGCGATAACGGGTATTAACGAAAAGACTGCAGCCGCACTGGGAATTGCGTATGATAAGATCGTGCTTTCACCTCTTTCGCACGCATCCTATTATCCGGATGCATCTGTCATGACAATGAAGGTGCTATGGGAGAAGAATACACATCGGCTCCTCGGTGCACAGATCATTGGTTTTGATGCTGTCGATAAGCGCATTGATGTGCTGGCAGCAGCGATTTATGCCGGACTTACGGCGGATGAGCTTCAAAATCTTGATCTTGCCTATGCACCGCCCTATGCGTCCGCCAAGGATCCGGTCAATATGGCAGGCTACATTATAGACAACATTCTGGCAAATAGGATTGAGCAATTTCACTGTGAGGATGTGGAAAGGCTCCCACGTGACGGAAGAGCGATCCTGCTTGATACAAGAACGCCAAGGGAGTATGCAATGGGACATGCTGATGGATTCATCAATATTCCCGTGGATGATCTGAGAGTGCGTCTGTATGAACTTGATCCGAAAAAGCCGGTCTATGTTATGTGCCAGAGCGGACTGCGCAGCTATATTGCCGTCTGCATTCTGAATCAGGATACCAGTTTCAAAACCATTTGTACCCGGGTCGCCAGTTACATAAGCTTCGATAGTTGCATAACCATCTGCATCGGTCTCTGCATCATTCAGATCCCAGATGTGCTCCTCAACTTCGCCAACTGTCAGAGTACCTGTTACATAGGTCGGGTTGAGCAGTGTATTGCCGATAGCAACCTTTGCTGTATTCGGATTGATTCTTGTCTTGTACACGCCATCTGCGATGGTCTCCGGTACAAAAACTTCAATGCTGAATACTGCCTTGCCGTCAACTGCATACTGCGGATCAACGCTTGCCATGTTAGCGGATGCTACGGAAGAGTTCTCCTGATTGTAGAAGAATGCGCCCATGCCCGGATATGCGCCGCCGTTGGAGCTGTCGCTGTATTCCAGACCGAATTCTTCCAGAGATACCCACTTACCGCTTGCATTCTGGATTTCCAGTGCTACGGTAAAGCCGTTTGTACCAGGGTCATTTGCAACAAATGCTTCGATATATGCATAACGATCGCTGTCTGTTGCAGCCTTGTTCATTGTCCATGTGTGACCTGTAGGTGTAACTACCGGATCATCACTCGGATCATCGGACGGATCATCGGACGGATCTTCCGCTGCAACGCCCTTGAACCCCTCAGCAGCATTCGTGGCGTCCACTGCGCCGAACGCAGCGTTCAGAGCATCATAGGCATTCTCGAAGGTAGCGGTCTGAGTGCCCTCAGCCCAAACCTTGATGGTGATGTTCTTGGCTTCTTCGGTG
>CALFMA010000714.1 GCA_937880065.1 uncultured Ruminococcus sp. | reverse complement strand
ACTTCTAAAATATTTTCTTTTACATAATCTTCATCTATGATTATCATAGTTGGGATATCTAATAAAATATCATCTAATTGATTAATTTTAAAATCTTTAAATTCATATTCAACATCATCATTAGTAAATAAATTTTTTAACTTTTTCCTAAGTTCTTCATTTTCTTCCAAAAATGTTTCAGCTTCATTGTAACCTGTCACGTATGCTGTTTTAATATCAAAGAAATTGAAATACTCCGCTGTTGTTTCTGCAATTGTCACATCGTCATCAATCATTAAACATTGATACTTCATTATTATTCTCCTTTTCAGGCAATACTTATTTAGTTCAAAGCTGAATGGTACTGCCTTAATTTATCTTAATAGTTCCGCCGTCTTCATCAATGAAAACTATCTTTCCATTTTCAGGAAGCGTTACTGCGTTGCCGTATTCTGTCATATAGCTTGAATAAATCATACGGTCATAGGCATCGTAAACATAAACTGCTGAATTTTCAGGCATATCAAGGTTTATCGTTCTGCTCCCTGTATCTTTTATTCGGAACCATGTCGCCTGTTTTGTATGAAGCTGGATTTCAGTTAAATCATCGGGAAGCATTTCAATTGCATCTTCCGAAATAAATTCAATGGCACAATTGGTAATATCCAAAATCTCAGTACCGTTCTCCATACGCATTTCTATATCCTGCAAATCTCTGCCTCCCGGCATAACAAGTGCAGCCTCTAAATGATTACTGTCTATGATTTTATAGTTATTTACATATCCTCTGATTTCAGAATTGATATTAAATTTTATGCTGGGTAACTCTGAATAATAAACATTGGAATATTTTCCTGAATAGAAATAATATTTCTTTCCGTTTCGTGCATCCCATGCAGCCTGTAAATCATCGCTGATGTTTACTTTCTCGGCACGCTGTGCAGTATATGATGATATCTGCATATTACCTGAACCGCCAAACTCATATGAATCATCTGAACAAATATAATCTATGCCATTTCGTTTTGTAAAGTGCAGCAATGACTGATTTTTTGACTGAACTGCCCTGCCAGATTCTATTGAGCCGTCCATAAGAACGAAATTATCTTCTGTGGTGTAGAGATACTGCTTTGTTTCAGGCTTATCGCCGTAAAAAGCTGTAATCTCCATATATTTTTGGTTGGGGAATGATACAACACACATTCCCATGCTTGTAACGTAAGTATCGGCATAGGAAAGATATTTTTCGGGAACGGAATCGAGAGTTTCCATTGGCTGAGGCTCAGGATGTTCAATTGTAATTCCTTTTTCTGCAAGGGCAATGTCCATAAGCTTCATAGCCATAATCTGATTGCCTGAACTGCTGCCTCCTGAGGAAAGTACCGAAACGCTGATTTCCTCATCGGGTGCAATTACAAGGCTTGCGTGCTGTCCAAAGACATCTCCGCCCTTGCTCACAACCTGAACTCCCGCTTTTTCATAGTCGGCATAATTAACCGAATCCCAGCCAAGACCAAAGCCCTCCTCGTATTTATCCGTAGCTGCGGTGGAAGCCATTTCTTTCTTTGATTGTTCGGAAAGCAGCGTATTATCACCTTTGAAAAATGTGCTGCCGAAACGTGTCAGTTCCTCTGCTGTGGAAAAAATACCGCCTGAACCAATATTCATACAGTAATCCAAAGCAAAACGAACATTTCCGCCGATGAAAGTTTCAACCATATTATCTGCTCGGAACATATTCCATGCTGAACCTGTCTGCTGCATATCAAGAGGTTTGCAAATATTTGCTTCAACATATTCTGTGAATGTCATATCCGTAACATTTTCTACGATAAGCTCCAGCAATGTGAAACCGTCATTGCAGTATGCACCGAAGTCACCGGGATTTGCCTTTAAACGCTGTGAATTGAGTTCTTTCAATAAAGTATCGTGTGGCTGTGCATCTCTGTCATCTAAAAGCAAAAAATCCCCTGCGGTAGTACCCATAATACCTGATGTATGATTCATCAGCATACGCACAGTTATGTCTTTATAACGAGAATCTGCCATATAGAAATCAGGAAGATAATCTGTTACAGGTGCGTCAATATCTACTTTTCCCTGCTCCGCAAGCTGCATTACAGCTGTAGTTGCAAACATCTTGCTGACTGAGCCGATACAAATAACTTTTTCATTTGTTTCATTAGTATTATCCGCCTGTTCTGCTGCAATTGCAGGCAAAGCTGTTATTGATGCAACCATTACAGCTGCAAACAATGAAATTATTCTGTATTTTTTCATCTTGCTCCTCCTTATTCCGTCATAAGCTCGTATACTGAAATTGTCTTGATTTTTCTTGCACCAACATAAGCACATACAAAACAGAATATCAGCATAACTATATCAAGTACAATTACCTGCGGAATATTTACTTTTACAACTCCAATAATGCTTGTCAGCAGGTCTGTCATCGTAACTCCGATTACCGTTCCAATAATCACAGAGAATACAGCTGACGGTACAATGCGACAGGCAAGCTGAAACATAAGTTCACGTGAAGTGTAGCCAAGGCCTTTCATTATGCCGAACTCTCTGCGGTCACGGCGAATAGCAGACTCCATAAGAATAAAAAGGATTATCATAACTACTACTGCCGAAATCGCCATAAATACTGCTGTTACAACACGAATTGACGTACATGCACTTCCAAGCTGCGTTCTCATAATTTCTCCGAGGCTTGTAATTGCACTGACTACAAAATTACTGCTGTTGCCTGAAATAACAGTATCTCCAAACTGAATGGAATACTCAATATGAGTTGCACCGTTTGACGCCATTAACTCAGCAATCTGCTGTTCTGCCTCTGCACGGATACGTTCTTCATAAGTACCGTTTTCAGCTTTGCTGCTTGCCGCATCGGAAAGGCTTCTTCCGTATTTCTCTGTAAGAATTTTACGGAATTCCTGAGCATCTATGCCTTCTTCAAGGTATACTTCAATAACATCAGGTTTATAGGTAGGATTAATACGCTTCATACCGTCCTCAGTTATGTAAAGATTCATATTGCCGTTGGTAACAGAAGTCACAATTCCTGTAACAAGATAGCTTTTTTTCACATTAAGATATTCAAGTGTAAGGCTGTCCCCTACCTTGATTTTTTTAACTGTTGCAATTTGATTATTGAGCATAATTTCGTTATCATGCTCTGGGAAACGGCCTTCCATGGGGAAAATATTTTCCGTTTCATCGAAACTTGAAAATGCCACAGGAAGCATTATTTCGTTAAAATCTGAAATAGTAATAAATGTGTTGTATCCCGAAGTAGGTGTTGCTTTACGAATTTCAGGCATTTCTTCCAGCTCATCTGCTAACACATCACCGTCAGCATATGGCATAATTTCCAGACGCAGGTCACTCATTTCAATACCTGAAATTGAAGCTATAGTATTAAGTCCGTCGCCAAAAAAGCTGGAAATAATAAAACTGAATACGACTGTCAAAGCAGAAATTGTAATACAAATTGTCAGTCCTATATTCTGCTTGAAATTCTGGAAAAAGCCTTTGAGTGCAAGTCTAAGGTGTACATTGTATTTTGTTTTGCGTAAAGGGAAAAATTCTCTGCCAAAGCGGTGATCTCCCTGCCCCTTTCTAAATGCCTGAACAGGAGGATATTTACGCACCATTCTTGCTCTTATAAAAGCTGTCATTCCTACTAAAACAAGTATAACAATTCCTGTCAGAAAAATCATCAGAGGATTAGAACTGCCGCAGCCACGGTGAGCAGAAATCAACTCACCCATACGTAAAAGCACAGGAGTAAGAAGG
>CALFMA010000713.1 GCA_937880065.1 uncultured Ruminococcus sp. | reverse complement strand
AACGCAGTAAATGATGTTTGTCATAGAAAGTTCGCCGTGAGGGAGGTTTTTAGAGGTTCCCTTATTTTTTCTCCTCTGTGGGCTGAGTTGCAGGCTGATTATCTTCATTCTGCATCTGTGGCTCAGTATTTTCGGTAATCTGTTCAGCAGGAGTATAGCCGTTTAAGCCAACACGCTTGATGATTTCGGGATAATCAGTTACACAAACTATGTCAAATCCGTCTGTTTCAGCGTTATAACGTGATCTTATTCCGCAATATCCTGTAAAGAGATTTGGATCGTTGTTATATTTTATCTGCCATACATCTGAACGAGAAAGAATATCATAATTGAAGCGGTAGCCTAATGCCTTATCCTCCGCTCTGATGCCTACGTAATACTTCTTAGCTTCGAAATATGAACAGAATTCAGTTGCTAAATATGCTGCATTATTCTTCTCAAATCCGCACTTTTCAAACTCGGAATTCTTTGCGGATACATTGAAATACAGCGGATATTCAAGAAGTCTGCCTGTAAGCTGTCCGTCAAGAGCTGCAATATCTTCCTTTAACTTTTCAAGTTCAGTTACCTTACAATCGTAAATTACACCGCAGTCAATTCCGAGAGAATGTGCCTTGTCGATATTTTCGCCGATATTGCCAAGGTTTTCTGTATCTGCCATAATCATTGCAAAATCGTATGTATCCTTATCAAAGGATTTCCACATATCGACAGATGTTGTGCTGAGGTCAATTACTTTACAATTCCAACTTTGAGTTGTAGTTGTTTCTGATGTAACAGGAGGAACTACAGGTGTAGTCGCAGCAGGAATTTTTCCATTGACAGGATTTACTCCTACAACTGAGGGGTAATCAACATAACAATAGTTGAGGTCAACCTCTGTGGGAATTCCGTCAATTCTTCCCCTTGGACTATACTGCCATATTCCATGTGTACCTGTGTACCATGTAACAGTTGGTCTATCGTATTCTGCTACCCATACAGGACGCTTGTCTAGCACGTGTCTGTATATGCGGTATTCGAAATCGCTTCCGCTGCCGTAAACTCCTGTTTTATAGCCGTTTTCTTCAAGAGTTGTGCAGAAAACTTCAATCATTTCTGAAAGAGTTGCAGTTGAAAGATTGTTCAATGCCCACTGATACTCAAAGTCAAAATAAACAGGGTAATTGAAACTGTAATCCTTTATGGTTTCCATACAAACAAGTGCTTCCTGCTTAGCATCCTCAACAGACTTTGCATAGCTGAACCAGTATACGCCTACATCCAGACCTGCCGCCTGTGCCTGCTGCATATTTTCGTGGAAGAATGGGTCAACCTGTTCATAAAGCTTTCCCCAGCCTGCTTTTATAATTGCAAAATCTACCTGCCCGCTGTTTTTTACAGCCTGCCAATCAATTTTATACTGCCATTGGGATACGTCAATTCCATTTATGTATTTGCCTTTTTCAAATTGACCTGCCTGTGTTCCTGTTGTAGTGGGAACAGTTGTTGCAGCTGTGGTTGTTGTTGCAGACTCAGCGGTTGTAGTAACTTTAGTTGTTGATTTACTTGTAGTTGTTGTATCTGCAAGCTTTGTGGTTGTAGCTTTGGTGGTTGTTTTTGAAGTTGTTTTAGATGTTGCCTTTGTTGTTACAGTAGTCTTTTTTGTTGTTGATAAAGTAGTTTTGGTTGTTGTAGCTTTAGTAGTTGCGGTAGTTGTAACAGGTTGTTGACCATTTGCTAAAATTTCATGATAAGCGTCATAAATGTCAAATACGTTAAAAGGTTCACTTTCATCATTGGAAAGGGCTTTACTTTTCTCTTGAATTGTGGTATCATATACATAGAGATTTTCTGTTGCATAAGCAGCAGATGTTAAGACAGGTATCACAGACATACCTGCGGCAAGAATAAACGACATTACCTTTTTCGCAAAACTCATGATATCTACTCCTTGAAAAATTCTGGGCAAATCCGCTTACTGCGGCTGCCTACGTCACGTTTTCCAATAATCCAAAAATCAATCACTTAAAAGTATACCACAAAAATTACAAAATTGCAACAATTTGAATACAATTTATTTCCGTTATCTATATTTCGTACTATTTATCGTTATATCGGACAATATTGTCTGTTAATTCTGCACAAATTACAGATAAATCAATAGTTAGTTGGTGGAACAATTTATGAAAGAATTCCTTATTTCTTTAAACGACAGCGGTCAAAGGCTTGATAAATTTCTTTTAAAAGCTATGCCTGACCTACCAAAATCTATGATGTACCGTCTTATCCGCAAAAAGGATATTAAAATAAACGGCAAGAGATGCGAGATTTCCGCAAAACTCAATGAGGGCGACGTTGTACGTGTTTACGTTAAAGATGATGTGTCAGCTTTGAAATCCCACGATATGTCATTTCTCAAAGCTTCTACGGAACTTGAAATTATCCATGAGGATGATAATATAATTATCGTATACAAGCCTGTTGGCGTTGATTCTCACGGAAATGGCGATAATACCGAAGATACGCTGATAAACCGAATTAAACTTTATCTTTATAATAAAAAGGAATACCGCCCCGATGAGGAGAGTACCTTTGCCCCTGCCCTTTGCAGCCGTCTTGACAGAAACACATCGGGAATTATTGCTGCGGCTAAAAGTGCTGCCGCCCTCCGTGATATGAATGAGGGTATAAAAAATGGTTGTGTACATAAGATTTACAACTGCATTACAACGAAAATCCCCCCAAAAACAGAGGATATTCTCATCTCCTACCACTACAGGCAGGAGGGGCGGAATATCGTCCGTATAAGCGATAAGCCACAGGAAAATTTCAAGGAAATCAAGACTGGCTACACTCTCATTGAAAAGAAAAACGGTATGGCACTTCTTGAAATCCGCCTTTTTACAGGCCGTACTCATCAGATAAGGGCACATCTTGCACATATTGGCTGTCCCATTCTCGGTGATGGAAAATACGGAGATACCGCTGTAAATAAGCGTTACGGCATATTCAGACAGGCTCTCTGTGCCTATAGATTGGAATTCGATTTCCCCTCGGATTCCCCTCTTGCATATCTCAACGATATTAAGCCGAAATGCCCATATACTTTGAAATTTCCACATTAAGGAGCAGATTATGAATACAAAAATTGCAAATACAAATACAGGAAAAAAGGTTGACTGCCATATTTCCGATTACACCGTAATTGACCTTGAAACTACAGATATAAATGTTAAAACATGCGAAATTATTGAGGTTTCTGCTGTGAAAGTCCGCAATGACGAGATTGTTGAGCAGTTCAGCCTTCTTGTAAAACCTAAAAAGAGAATTAGTTCTATGATTACATCAATTACGGGAATTACAAATGAAATGGTAGAAAATTCGCCGTCAATTGAAGAAGTTCTGCCGAAATATCTTGCATTTATCGGTGATGATATAATTCTAGGCCATAATGTGGCTTCATTTGACAGAAATATTATTAAAAATCATTGCGAAAGGCTTTCACTTCCGCCGTTTATGAATGATACTTTCGATACCCTTTCATACGCAAGAAAATGCCCTCTTGAAGTGCCTAACCGCAAGCTTACTACCCTTACGGAACATTTCAGCGTTCCCCACAATAACGCTCACCGTGCTTTGGCAGACTGTATTGCCAACCACTACTGCTATCAGCAGATGAAAAAACTTTATCCTATGAAATAATTTTCGCCGCCTATTGACTTTAAAGTTTTAAAGTGGTATAATATGAGTAGAGGGCATCTCTAAAAACTCGTTTGATTAAAGAAAAAACAGATAGGTATGAC
>CALFMA010000712.1 GCA_937880065.1 uncultured Ruminococcus sp. | reverse complement strand
CCAAGTGGCGACGGCAGACGACTATGCGACGGTGGCGGGGTGTGTTCGCTCTTGCACTATGGGCAATCGCCCGAAAAATCAATATCGCGGAGTGGAGCAGATGGTAGCTCGTTGGAATAACCCAGAGGCCGTGTGGTTCAAGTCCCACCTCCGCAACCAGAAGATAAAGCCAAAAACAACGTGGGGTTTTGCGTTCTGCTTCGACTGTTCACCTCCCGTTCTGCTTCGACCGTTCACCTCCCGATCCATCTTGACAAGCGGCAGGAAATCTGTTATACTGAAAATGGAGTATATCCAATTCATATTGCAGTTCGATTTTGAAACGATCGCTCAATAAGTCAACGATTCAATGCTCGCATCCCTTGAGCATACAATGTTTTTTGCAGAAAACAAATGATTTTATTATAAACAGGAGTTACAATGTATTATAAGCTAAACAACAATATTCAGCTTCGTGGCTGGCGGCTTCTACCGTATGCTCTTGTAGTTAAGGATCGTCGCAATCCTATTTTTATCAGTGCCAAAGAAATGCAGGCATTACAGCTCTGTAACGGCAACATTGATCTTTCTTTACCTCTCATCCCTCAGGAAATTCGTGATATGATTCCGACGCTCGAGAAAAATGGGATCATAATTCCTTGTGAACACGGTGATTCAATTGCTCCTGAGCAAGAATATAAATGCTATCCCGCCCGCTACATACGTACTGCCCACTGGTCCATCACAGGTCACTGCAATTACCGTTGCAAGCACTGCTATATGTCAGCGCCTGACGCAAAGTACGGTCAGCTTTCCCATGATCAGGTCATGGATATTGCACGGCAGCTTGTTGACTGTGGTATCCGTGAGGTATCTCTTACAGGCGGCGAGCCTCTGGTAAGAAAGGATTTCTTCGATATAGTGGATACCCTTCTTGCAGGCGGTATTCATATAACCACTATCTACTCAAATGGCAAGCTCGTTACCGATGAACTTCTTGATAAATTTGAAAAACGAGGTATATATCCGGAGTTCAACATCAGCTACGATGGTGTTGACGGATGGCACGATTGGTTGAGAGGTATTGATGGAGCAGGACGTATTGCAGAGGATGCCTTTCTTCGCTGTAAAAAACACGGCTTCCCGACAGGCGCTGAAATGTGCATTCACAGCGGCAATAAGCATCTGCTTCGAGAAACGGTTAAAAAGCTGAGTGAGCTTGGCTGCCGCAGTCTGAAAACCAATCCGATTTCCGATGTAGGTGCTTGGAAAGAAGGCGGCTACGGAGAAACGATTTCGATGGATGAGCTTTTTCAGCTTTATTTGGACTACATTCCATGCTATTATGAGGACGGTATGCCTCTCTCCTTGCAGTTAGGCGGTTTCTTCAGCGCATCTCCGAAAAATCCAAACAAATACGATATACCATCCATTAAAGCCTGTACAAATCCCGATAACCATTGCGTTTGCAATCACGCAAGGATGGTAATGTACATCTCCGCAGAAGGTCGTGCACTTCCGTGTATGGCACTTTCCGGCATGGATATACAGAAAAAATATCCGCTTATCACGGAACTCGGCGTTTCCAAATGTATTACCGAATCCTCTTATATGGATCTTATCAACACAAGAGCTTCTACAGTTCTTGCACACAATTCGGAATGTAAGACTTGCGAATATGCCCTACAGTGCCTTGGCGGATGCAGAGCTTCGGCTTTGGAAACAACTCCGAACGATATTTTAGGTCGTGACATGGCATGTTGTGCGATCTTCAAAGGCGGCTGGATATCCAAAATTGATTCGATTATGAAAGAAATCCGACCGGAGGCGATTCGCTTCGGACTTAATTCAAATAAATGAGTAGCCATTCGCTATGAAAGATAATGCTGAAATCTTTTTTGTGCACCTGTGTGGCATCGAGATTCGGTACGAACGAGGAAACCAAGGATGACGGATACCGCTGTTTTTGCTCTCTCTGCGATTGGGTCGGCATTGATGCCGACGGCTATAACACGTCTGTTTTAGAGAACGACAGTTTCTCTTTAATATATTTAAAATCAGGAGGTAAAATTATGTCAGAAAATCTAAAGAAATTCTTTGAATTTGTCGGAAACAACCCGGAAATTCTGGAAAAAGCAAAGCAACTGAAAGCAGACGATCCCGAAGCAGCAAAAGGCGTTGTGATTGCTTTTGCAAAGGAACACGGCTTTGAACTCACGGAAGAAGATTTTTCGCCTTGCGAAGGAGAGCTCTCCGGAAGTGAGCTTGCATCTGTTGCGGGCGGCGGCACCTGTGCCTGTGTCGGCGGTGGCGGCGGTACTGCCGATGAAGCGAGCAGCCCCGGTCAGGACAGTGTTTGCTGGTGCGTCGTTGGCGGGTTCGGCGATGATATTTGGGGAGATCGTCGTTGCACCTGTGTCTTCGGCGGTGGCGGCAAATCCATTGATTGATCAATAATAAAAAGGAGAGTATGATTATGTCTGATACTATGAAAGCGTTTCTTGAAGCAGCTTCTAAAAACGAGGAAATGAAGGAAAAACTGAAAGCCGCAAAGGACAATGAGGCACTCATTGCCTTGGCAAGCGAATTCGGCTTTGCACTTACGGAAGCGGATCTTACTCCTTCCGAAGGTGAACTGTCTGAAAATGAACTCAATTCTGTTGTCGGCGGCGACACCGGCGGATGCGTCTGTGTGTTGGCAGGCGGCGGTGGCGGAAAGCAGTCGGATGACGACACCTACGGCTGTGCTTGCGTCGGCTACGGTCAAGGCGGAGACGGTGCCATTGATGACTTTACCTGTTGGTGTACCGGTTACGGAAACGGCGTCTTGCCCTTTGATAACACCATGGTATAAGAGCTATTTTGCCTGTCGGATTCTTCCGACAGGCTTATGCCTTTTTGTCAGAATATTGCAAAAGCAAAGGAGATGTCGTGATGCCCAACAAAAAACAAAAATTGTCTAACCCCGGCGGTCCTGATTTGAATCAGTATTTGCACTCGCCG
>CALFMA010000711.1 GCA_937880065.1 uncultured Ruminococcus sp. | reverse complement strand
GTAATTGCATCACTTAAAGCAATTTCCGAGGGCAAAAAGGAATGTTCAGAAATGACTCACAGGGAAACTCTTTTCATTATGGAGCTTATGGACAGACTCCGCAATGATTGGGGAATAGTTTACCCATTTGAGTAATAATGGCGATAAACAAAAAATCCGAAGAAGATTTCGTTTCTTCTTCGGATTTTTTTAGAGGTGTCCCTCATATTGTTCAGATTGCATTTAGTTTTCTATCAAGTATTATTTTCAGCTTTGATTTCTTCAGGGAATCTCTAAAAACCCGTTTGATTAAAGGGGTTTTTATGAGGTGTCCCTCATATTGTTCAGATTGCATTTCCAATAAAAGCAATATAATAAAAACATTCTCCCAAATGAAAAACGTCTGAAACAGCGGTTTAAATCTCATAAAATAAAGCACTATAAATGTCACCGCATATAATATCGACAGTAAGGAAATTATTCGCTGTTTTTTACTTTTTGAAGATACAGCTGTCAGAATAAAAGAAACAGCAGTCACAAGCATCAGGCATATTGCAAAATAATTATGAAGATTAATAGTTATAGGAGTTGGTGCTTCGCTGAAAAAGTTATACGGAAAAAACGCTGTTCCGAATATACACAGTAACACAACTGAATAAACAATCTTTTTAATTACGCTCATTTTCGTTTTTACTAAATAATAAATAAGCATCACAATGATGAAAACAGCTATAACAAACCATACCACAGAAGTCATATGGCTCAATCCAACATAAGCCGAAAATGAAATTCCGAAGTCATATCGGTGATTATCGGACATCCAAGCTGATAATACAGCAAAAATATTTGCCAAAAGAAATAGTATTCCTGCAATAATTGGAATTTTATTTTTTAACTTATCCATTTATAATTTCTCCGTTAGTTCTTATTGTTACTAAATTAAGGGCATCTCTAAAAATCGTCGTTTATTTATAATTCAAGTGTAATATTTTTCGCTGTTGGTATATATTCCTCACATTCAACACCGCATTTTCTGAATAAAAACGCTGACGCTTTTGTACTTTCGGAATCGGCATATTTATTGCTCTTGTACACCACTTTTTTAATTCCCGACTGAATTATTGCCTTTGCACATTCGTTGCAGGGGAAAAGGGTTACATAAAGTGTACATCCCTTTAAATTAGCGGAATTTCTGTTGAGAATTGCGTTAAGCTCCGCATGACACACAAAGGGATATTTTGTGTCAAGAGTGGTTTCCCCCTCTCTCTCCCATGGCATTTCGTCATCATTACAGCCTGTGGGCATTCCGTTATATCCCACCGCTACAATTTTTCTTTCATCGTTGACAATACAAGCACCAACCTGTGTGTTGTTGTCCTTGCTTCGCTGTGCCGAAAACATGGCAATTCCCATAAAATATTCGTCCCAGCCTATATAATCCGTTCTTTTCATTTTCCCACCTCGGAATTTGTTTTTTAAACCGCACAGAGCTTGTGCGAAAAATATGCAAGCATATTTCGTGCAAAGCCGTCAGGCGGGCTTTGTGCGGATTGCCTTTATTATATCACAGATTTCCCCTTTAGTCAACCTTTTTGAACACGAAAATCCCCTGTTTGCATTGGAATATGATGTTTCGCTTTAAATATTTTATGTAATTTACAGTTTGTTTAATATCACCTTGAAATACCCTTAAAGTAACCTTAAATCAATGTAATTCTGCACATATTTATGCGGCAACCTTTGTTTAATACCACGTTTTTTTATTTTTGAAAAATAAAAGCATTTTTTGAATTGATTTTTCTTTTTTAGCAGTTTATAATTAATATATAGAAATAACTTCGGGGATTATCCAAATTATATATATGGAGTGATTTATATGAAATCAAGAAAAAGAAAATTCCTTTCTCCCCTTTCCATGGCAATTGCGGCAGCTTTGGCAATTCCCTGTATGCCTATCAATGCTTTTAATGCAAACGCCATTGGTGAAAGCCTTTGTATCAACGAAATATGTGCAAAAAACAGCACTCATACTGCTCCCGACGGTCAATGCTATGACTGGATTGAGATTTACAACAGCGGCTCATCTGCTGTTGATTTAAGCGGCTTCGGATTATCCGACAAGGAAACCGAACTTTTCAAGTTCACTTTCCCAGCAGGCTCATCAATCGGGGCAGGTCAACGACTTATCGTTTATTGCGATTCCGTAATGCCTGAAATCAGCGGAGCATATACTGCTGCTTTCGGTCTTTCCACAAGCGGTGAAACTGTTTATCTCACAGCTCCCGATTCTACTATTTGCGATACTGTGGAATTCCCTGCTCTTGCCAGCGACCAGTCTTTCGGCAGATATCCCGACGGTTCTGAATCATTCGCTACAATGAGCATTTCCCCAAACACGGCAAACAGCGAAAGCGGAGTGCTGAAAAAAGACGTTGCAGAGCCGATTTTCTCACAGGAAGGCGGTTTCTACGACAGCGGATTTAACCTTAACATCACCGTTCCCGACGGTACGACTGTTTATTATACAACTGACGGCAGCGTTCCCGACAGCAGTTCACAGCGTTACAGCTCCCCTATTGCAATTTCCGATATTACATCACAGCCAAATTATCTCAGCGCAAGAACTGACATAAGAGGTGGTACGGTAACTGCTCCAACTGAGCCTGTTGATAAGGCTATGGTAATCAACGCTGTTGCTATTGACCAGAACGGAAATGTCAGCGATACTGTTTCTGCCGCATATTTCATCGGCTACGGCAATCGTGCTTCATATTATCAGAATGTAAAGGTAATTTCCCTTACAACCGACGAGGATAACCTTTTCGACCACGACAAGGGAATTTATGTTCTCGGTGCTACATATGACGAATGGAAAAACTCCAACGGCGGCGGTGCATTTGCTCAGGACTGGCAGATTCCCGGAAACTTCTCCAATAAGGGCAGAGAGTGGGAGCGTCCTGCAATTATGCAGATTTACGAGGACGGACAGGTTAAGCATACACAGAGTATCGGTATCCGTATTCACGGCGGTGCTTCAAGAAGCCATATGCAGAAAAGCTTCAACATCTATGCCCGTGCTGATTACGGCGTTTCAAAATTCGATTTCAACCTCTTTGACGGCGATTTAAGAAGTGAATACACAGGAAAGAAAATCAAGGAATTTGACAGCTTTATGATAAGAAACGGCGGTAATGACGCAAGTGCAACCCGTTTCCGTGACAAGCTCAATCAGGCTCTTGTTGCTGACCGTGATATGCTCCAACAGGCTATGAAACCCTGCATCGTATTCATCAACGGCGAATACTGGGGACATTACGAAATCACCGAAAAATTAAGCGATGACTACGTTGAGGCTCATTACGGCATTGACAAAAACGATGTTTGCTTAATCAAAAACGGCGAACTTGAAGAAGGCACAGAGGCTGATTTTGCAGAGTGGGAAAGCTTGCAGAACTGGTTCAACTCCAACGATTTATCACAGGAATCGAATTATAATCAGCTTTGCGAAAAGGTAGATATGCAGTCATTTATCGACTATATGTGTGCTGAAATCTACTATGCAAATATGGACTTCTCACCCAACAATACCGCTATCTGGAAAGCTACATCTGTTTACCCCGACAACGAATGGGGCGACGGAAAATGGCGTTTTATCCTCTTTGATACGGAATACAGCACAGGTCTTTACGGTTTCTCAGGTCCGACAGCTTCCCATAATACTTTCAATATGGTGCTTCAGAACAGAGGATTTTTCTCAGAGCTTTTCAAAAATGCCCTGAAGAATAATTCTTTCAAGCGTCAGTTTGCAACTACATTTATGGATATGGCAAACGAGAATTTCAATGCCGACAGAGTTATGGCAATGATTGAGGAACTTACAAATGAGTACCGTGATATGACAATTGATACTCTTGACCGTTTTGAGCCTAAGAATGTAACTCAGACAGAAACTCCAACAGAGCCACAGAACCCACAAAATCCTGGCGGATTCCCAGGATTTGGCGGCAACTGGGGCGGCGGCAACTGGGGCGGAAATACTACACAGCAGGATAACCCCACAATTTTCAACAACGAGGTTGACGCTGTTAAGTCCTTCTACCGTGACAGAAATCAGAATGTTACACAGCAGCTTCGCAACACCTGCGGATTAACAGGAAATAAGGTAAATGTTACTCTCAGCAACAATTCCGCACAGGGTACAGTAATTCTCAACACAATTACTCCTACATTCAAGGATAACAAGTGGACAGGTGCTTATTACACCGATTATCCAATTACTGTTACAGCTAAGCCCGAATCAGGCTATCAGTTCTCCCATTGGGAAACATCTGACGGCAAGACAATTAACTCCGCAACAGCTGAAATCACTCTCACTTCCGATATGACAATTACCGCTGTTTACAGCCAGTCACAGGGCGGAACTATAGGCGATGTCAACTCCGACGGAAATGTTTCTGCCGCTGACCTTGTACTCCTTTCAAAATTCCTCCTTGGAACTGAAAAGAATATCAACAATAGTCAGGCTGATGTTATTACCGACAACAGAATTGACGTTTACGATATGATTAAACTCAGAAAAATTGTAATCGGATAATACAGCAATAAAAATTACAGCACATCACAGCGGAAATAAGTGATGTGCTGTTTTATTTAAGGGCATCTCTAAAAACTCGTTTGATTAAAGAAAAAACAGATAGGTGCAGCAGCTGCAAGAAAAGCTTCCGAAGGCGTGCTTTCGCACTCCAAGGGAGATTGACGAAGCAGATGTCGTGCATAGCTGTTTTTTCTCAAAAGGGGTTTTTAGAGATACCCTTATGGGAAACCTCTAAAAACCGCAATATTTCAGTTGACAGAATGTTGAAAAATATGGTATAATAAAGGGCATCTCTAAAATGAATGTAAAATATCGTATAACGGATATTATAGGTGAAGTTATGAATCTCAATTATAAAACTTTCAAGGGCAATGAAACGGAAGAATTCGCCCATGCCGCAGATATAAGACGAATTGTTTTTATTGACGAACAGGAATTTTCCTATGACCTTGATGATGTGGACTCATATGCTCACCATGCCGTGGTTTATGACGATTCCACTCCCATTGCCGCAGGAAGATTTTTCTTCGATGAAAATAATATTCCCCACATAGGACGGGTTGCCGTTCTGAAAAAATACCGCCGCTATGGTGTAGGACGGTATCTTATGGACGTCTTAGAAAAGCTTGCTAAGGAAATCGGTGCGGAATACGTAACTCTCGGTGCTCAGCTGCGTGCATCGGGATTTTATGAAAAGCTGGGCTACATTCCCTACGGCGATTTGTACTATGAGGAATACTGCGAACACATCAATATGAAAAAAATTTTGTGAGAATTATCGAATATTGCAGTTTTTGACTTGACGTTCTGTTAATAATATGTTAAAATTAGATGATAGTAAAATGAGGAGATAAATCCAAAATATTATGAGAGGAGTTTTACTATGTTAAAGAAATTCATTTCAGGAGCTATGTCAGCTGTTATGCTGGCAGCTTCAGTCGGAAGCAACGCAATTCCGTCAGTTTACGCAGCCGACACTCCCAACTATGCAGAGGCTTTGCAGAAATCTCTGTTCTTCTATGAGTGTCAGCAGGCAGGCCCACTTCCCGAATGGAACAGAGTTGAGTGGCGTTCCGATTCAACTATGATTGACGAAATCAAGGGCGGTTGGTACGATGCAGGTGACCACGTAAAATTCAATATGCCTATGGCATATACTGCATCTGTTCTTGCATGGGGACTTTATCAGTACCCCGACGGCGTTGAAAGCTGCGGCGAAATGCAGAACTATGTCAACAACCTTGAATTTGTTCTCGACTACTTTGTAGACTGCGACCTCGGTGACGAAATTGTTTTCCAGGTTGGTAACGGTACTATCGACCATACATGGTGGGGACCTGTTGAAATGTACCAGTACGGTATGGAGGATTCAGGAACTTCCTACGAGGAGGCTCGTCAGACATACAAGGCTTCTGAGGGATGCTCCGCTGTATTCGGTGGAATGTCTGCTGCTCTTGCCGCAGGTTACTGTGCTCTTGACGGCAGAGTTGATGACAGCAAACGTGCTGAGTATCTTGAACACGCTGAGAACATCTTCAAGATTGCATCTACAAATCCCGGAAATGATACATATAACGACAGTAATGCATCAGGCTTCTATCGTTCAAGCCACTTCTATGATGAACTTTTCTATGCTGCAAACTGGCTCTATATGGCTACAGGCGACAAGGCATATCTTGACAAGGCTGCAAGCTATATCCCCAACCTTGACAAGGAGCTTGGACAGGATGTTCTGAAATACACATGGTGTATGTGCTGGGATGACGTAATGCAGGGTGCTATGCTCCTTTACGCTATCAACAGCGGCGACCAGACTTATGTTAATCACGTTAAAAAGCACGTTGAATATCTTACTAACGATACAGAAAAGGTAAACGGCAAGCTTGCATATATCAGCAACTGGGGTTGTGCAAGATATGCAACTGCTGCGGGATTTATTGCTGCTGTTGCTTGTGATACAGTTCTTGCCGATACAGATACATCTGCATATGAACAGTTCTACGAGGATCAGATTAACTACGTTCTCGGCGATAATCCCGACGGTCAGAGTTTCGTTGTAGGATATGGTGACAAGCCTGCTCACAATGCTCACCACAGAACTGCTCACGGCTCATGGAAGAATGACATCTATATGCCTGAGCAGAACAGACACGTCCTCTACGGTGCCCTTGCAGGAGGTCCTAATCAGGACGGTTCTTACGAGGACGACAGAAACAACTACATCAACAACGAGGTTGCTACCGACTATAACGCTGGTTTCACAGGTCTTCTCTGTAAAATGGTTGACAAGTACGGCGGCAAGGGCGATCCTACATTCCCTCAGCCAGAGGCACATGACGGCCCCGAATTCTTCATCGAGTGCCTTTCAAAGGGCGGCGATTCCTCAGGTGTTACAATCAGCTTCAAGTTTGTAAACCATTCAGCTTGGCCTGCAAGAATTCAGGATAACCTTTCATTCAGATACTATATGGACCTCAGCGAAGTAATTGCAGCAGGTCATAATCCTGAAAATCTCGTTATCCGCTGTGACCGTGACCAGTCTGCAATGTACGCTTCAAGAGGCGTAAAGCCTGCTGAAATTTCAAAGCCTATCCAGTATGACGGCAACATCTACTACATTGAAGTAACTCTCCCCGACGGCCGTGCAGTTATGCCTGTTTCCGAGGGTATGCAGAAGTGTGAAATCCTTCTTGCTCTTGTAATGCCCGACTATGCAAGCGGCTGGGATTCTTCAAACGATTTCTCTTATGAGGAAATTGCAAATGCTAAGGGTACAACCGATGCAGCAGGAACTGTAAACGGAATTGTTTCAAAATATGTTCCTGTATACATCAACGGCGAACTTTACTACGGTGAAGAACCTGACGGGACATCTGCAGACGGAAATGCTTCCGTAGTTACAAAGCC
>CALFMA010000710.1 GCA_937880065.1 uncultured Ruminococcus sp. | reverse complement strand
GGAGATGTTCCAAAGAAACCTTTGCCCATCACCGTTTTGCGATCGTCGGGGCAGAAAAACTGCGGAAAGATATTGTGGAACGGTGAAGAAACACGTATTCTTAAAGAGAAATTCCGCAGCCGTTTAGGTTTTATGCCACAACAGCAAAATCTTTATGAGAGTATGACTGCACACACTTTTCTCAATTACATCGCTGCTCTGAAATGCATTGACCGTAAAACTGCTGAGCAGGAAATACCAAAGCTTTTTGAACGTGTTGAGTTATCCGACAGTATGGATAAGAAAATGGGCGGTTTTTCAGGTGGAATGAAGCAGCGTGTTCTCATTGCATCGGCACTTCTTGGAAATCCCAATTTGATAATTCTTGATGAGCCAACAGCAGGTCTTGACCCTAAACAGCGTGTAATTATACGCAATATGGTGTCTGATTTAGGCAAGGATAAGATAATTATTATTTCAACTCATATTGTATCGGATATAGAAACCATCGCAAAAGAAATTCTCTTTATCAAAGAGGGAAATCTTATCGGCAGCGGAACTATTTCTGCTCTTGTAAAAAAGGTTGAAAATGGCGAAAAATCCCTTGAAAGCCTGTATATGCAGTATTACGGCGAGGTGCAGAAATGAGAATTATTGTCACCGAGTTGAAAAAATTATTCAGCAGTAAAATTTTTATTCTGATAATTTTTTCTGTGTTTGTTCTCAATGGCTATCTGATGTTCAGAACTGCTAATTCAGGAGATGCAAAGTCTGAGCAGTACAAAGAGGTTTATACTGTTCTTGATGAAATGAGCGATTATGACAAGCTGAAATGGCTTGATGAAAGGCTTACGGAATTCGAGGGACAGCATAGCTATAACTGGACTGTTCTTTCTGAACTTCGCAATGAATGTGCCAATATTGTGGGATATTCCGATTATCTTGATTCCATTGATGCACAGGCAAAGTCAATGACTTCTGTTTCAATTTTTGCAAAGCCCGATACATTCAATTACAGAAGTATCGTCAAAACTCCACCTGCCTATGATAATGTCCGTGATGTCAAGCCAATTTTTGATATTTCAAAGGGAATAAATCTTGCTATCGATAACAGCTTCACAGATATTCTGTGCGGCTTTATTGTGCTGTATGCGGTACTTTCCCTTATGATTTCCGACAGAGAACAGGGGATGTCTGGACTTCTGTTTTCACTTAAACGTGGCAGAGGTTATCTGTTGATTTCAAAATTACTGGCATTAGCAATTACTATTTTTTCAGCGGTAATTTTAATTTATGGCGAAAATCTGCTGATTTCAAGCGGAATTTTCGGACTTGGCAATTTATCACGCCCCATTCAATCTCTGGACGGATTTATAGGGTGCAACTTAAAAATCAGCGTTATGCAATATTTAATGCTCTATATTCTATTCAAATTTATTGCAATTTTTTCAATCGGAACCGTGCTTTCACTCATTGCCGTAAATACAAAAAATACCGTATCATTTTACGGTATATCGGCAATTATTCTCATTTTAGAGGGTGTATTCTATGCTGTAATTCATCCGCTTTCAATTTACAGTATTTTCCGCTATGTGAACATAATTGCATTTACAAAAACAAATGAGATTTTCTGCAATTTCAAGAATATCAACTTTTTTGAATATCCTATTCCACTGATACCCACATCAACGGGTGCAATGGCGGTTATAATGCTTGGGAGCACGGCATTATCCGCATATCTGTACGCAAAAAAGAGAAATCTTGAATTCAAAAAAATCGGCTTTAAATTCAAAACTTTCAGTGGCAATAAAGTTCATTCAAAGTTGTATTACACACTTTACAAATCGCTTATACTTCAAAAGGGCATTATTGTAATTGCAGTTTTTGTTGCAGTTGCAGGCTTTATGAAAGAAACTTTTATCAAGAAATATGATTATGTTGATGCTTACTATCAATATTATACGGAACTGCTTGAGGGTGATATTACATCAGAAACCGATGATTTTATAGCTGCCGAAGCACAGCGGTTTGATGAGCTGAATGCAAGAGCAATTGAGTTAATGGAAAGTTCCGATATATATTCAACCGAATTCCACGAAATTCAAAAACAGCTTGCTCCAAGTTCG
>CALFMA010000709.1 GCA_937880065.1 uncultured Ruminococcus sp. | reverse complement strand
CTTTACTCCCTTAAAAATGCAAGGGAGAATTTCCGCTGTGAACGCTGCTATGCTCCCGATGTGGATTTCGAGAAGATTATGCGTGAAAACGATATTCCCCTTTATTCTCTTGAATCCCTTGAACCTGTCAGAGATTTCGATTTCATCGGCTTTACAATGCAGTATGAGCTGTCATATACAAATGTGCTGAATATGCTTGACCTTGCAGGAATTCCTATTTTTGCCAAGGATAGAACAGCTGAACTGACGCAGATTGTTGTGGCAGGCGGTCCATGTGTGTGCAACCCGGAACCGTTGGCGGATTTCTTCGATATTTTCATTCTGGGCGAGGGCGAGGAAGTTAACCTTGAACTTATGGATTTGTTCAATGAGATGAAAAAGCAGGGTGCAAGCCGTCTTGAATTTCTCAGAAAAGCCGCACAGATTGAGGGAATTTACGTTCCTCAGTTCTACAATTTCGACTATAAAGAGGACGGCACAATTGAGAAAATGACTGTATCAGAAAACGCTCCCGAAAAGATTACAAAGCGTATTATCAAGGATTTCGACAATGTCTTCTATCCCGAAAATTTTGTTGTGCCTTTTACTGAAATCGTTCACGACAGAGTATCTGTTGAGGTACTCCGTGGCTGTATCCGTGGCTGTCGTTTCTGTCAGGCAGGTTTTATTTACCGCCCATTCAGAGAAAAATCCCCCGATACAATTTATAAGGAAACTAAGTGTCTTTGCGAAAATACGGGATATGACGAGGTTTCCCTTGCATCTTTAAGTACAAGCGACCATTCGCAGATTGACGAAATGCTCACAAAGCTTATTGACTATACAGCAGGGGAGCGTATAAATCTTTCACTTCCCTCTCTCCGTGTGGATAATTTCACAGAGGAACTTTTGGAGAAAATCAAGAAAGTCCGCAAGAGTGGTCTGACTTTTGCCGCTGAGGGCGGTACACAGCGGCTCCGTGACGTTATAAATAAAAATGTCACAGAGGAAGAAATTATGAGTACCTGCAAAATCGCTTTTGAGGGCGGCTACAGCAGCGTAAAACTCTATTTTATGATGGGACTTCCGACTGAAACAGATGAGGATATTGTGGGAATTGCAGAACTTGCACAGCGTATTCTCGACCTGTACTACAGCATTGAAAATCGTCCCAAGGGCAGAAGTCCGCAGATTTCCGTAAGCTGTGCCACATTTGTGCCAAAGCCGTTCACTCCGTTCCAGTTTGAGCCGCAGGATACCCGTGAGGAAATTGAAAGGAAGCAGAAATTGCTCCTTGATTCCGTAAAATCCAAGAAAATCAAGGTCAGCTATCACGATGCCGATGTAAGCCAGCTTGAAGCTGTTCTTGCAAAGGGCGACAGACGACTCTGCAATGTTGTTTATACAGCGTGGAAAATGGGCTGCAAATTCGACAGCTGGAGCGAGCATTTCAAGTTTGATGTTTGGCTTGAAGCCTTTGAAAAATGCGGTGTTGACCCTGCGTATTACGCAAACAGACGTGCTGAATATGACGAAATACTGCCGTGGGACCACCTTGATTATATGGTATCAAAGGAATTTTTCATCCGTGAAAATAAAACGGCACACAATGCCGTAACTACGCCCCATTGCCGACAGAAATGTTCAGGCTGCGGCGTAAATAAAGCTGTTGGGAGGGAATGTTTTTGTTAAGACTTCGTGCAACATTTAAAAAGACAGGCAGGGCGAAATATATTTCCCACCTTGACCTTAACCGCTGTATGCTCCGTATTTTCCGCCGTTCAAAGCTTCCCGTATGGTATACCGAGGGATTTAATCCCCACCCATATTACAGCTTTGCCCTTGCACTTTCTTTGGGATTTGAGAGCGACTGCGAAATTATGGATTTCAATATTACCGATGATAATATGCCCCTTTCCGTTATAAAGGACAGGCTCAACGAGGTTATGCCTGAGGGTATGGGAATTGTTGATATTGCACCTCAGAAAAATAAAATCACGGTTATTGCAAAGGCGGAGTATGAATTTGACCTCAAAGCCGAAGATGCAGAGGGAGTTTATGACGCTGTTGAAAAACTTCTTGCCGCAGATGAAATTCTCATTGAGAAAAAGACGAAAAAGGGTATCAAGACTGTTGACCTGAAACCCGATACGGAAATTGTATCCCTTGAAAAGGCTGAGGGAGCAGTTCATATGGCTATGCGTCTGCCTGCGGGAACAAAGACAAATTATAATCCGACACTTTTTGTGGAAGCGTTGAGAAAATCCTGCGAAATTCCCTTTGAAATGGCAAATATCCGCCGTACAGGAATTTTATGTGAAAATAATGAAAAATTTTCTTGAAAACACTTGCATTTTCCGAAAAAGTATGATATAATTATAAAGCATTTGTAATCCGTTTGCTTTTTGCAGATGAGGGTTAATGCCGAAAGACATTAAATCGAGCAGTCCGCTGCCTTATAGTTCCTGTCGGTGACAGAACAGACGTGCCTTAGGGCAATAGTTTTATTCCTGTATTTCTGTTATGCTGAAACGGATTTCTCGGGAGAGGTAAGAATGTTCGGAAATTTTAGGAGGATTTTAAAATGGATGCACTCAAATTAATCAGCGGATCAAGTATGAAGGAAAACGCACCTCAGTTCAACGTAGGTGATACTGTTAAGGTTCACGTGCGTATTCAGGAAGGTGAAAAGAGCCGTATTCAGATCTTCGAGGGTACAGTTATTGCTAAGAAGCACGGCGGCATCAGCGAAACTTTCACAGTTAGACGTGTAGCTCACGGCTGTGGAATTGAAAGAGTTTTCCCACTCCACGCACCTGCTGTTGACAAGGTAGAAGTTATCAGACACGGTAAAGTTCGCCGTGCTAAGCTCTACTACCTCAGAGACAGAGTTGGTAAGGCTGCAAAGGTTAAGGAGCAGATTCGATAAGACTGTGTTTGAGTCCGTTACCGTCGGTTATCCGACGGTTCGGCTCCTATCCATGGGGACTTTATGTCCCTTTTTTGCTATAATTTCGGCTTTGAATACATACTACTAATATTGCCAATATTTGATTGAGAGGATATATAATGGAAGAAAATATGGAAAAGCTTTCAGCAGAGGAGTCTGCAACTACTGAAAATGAAAGCACACCTGAGGAAATAAATGAAGCTGAAAATACAGCTGATGAAGCAAATGAAACGAAGAAAAAAGGCACTTTTATCAAAGATATAATTGAAATTCTTGAGTCTACTCTTGCAACCATTTTTGTTATTGTGCTGATTTTCACATATATTCTTCACCCTGTAAATATCAAGGGACACTCTATGGTTCCCACGCTTAATGAGAATTTTTACGGTGAACGTGAAACCAAGGGCGAAACAGATAAGGTTTTAATGAATACAATATTCTTTGATGTTAAATACGGCGATATTCTCGTAATTAACAACGATAAGAATTACCTTCTCGATGAAAACGGCGAGCCATATCAGCCACAGTTAGATTTGCCGCTTAATGAGTGTATCATCAAGAGAGTTATTGCTGTAGGCGGTCAGACGATTTCAATCGAAAATGGTCAGGTTACCGTTGACGGCAAAGTGCTTGACGAGCCGTATATCGCAGTAAATTCATATACAAGGGATGAAGGTGCATTTGGCGATCAGTACCCGATTACTGTTCCCGAGGGCTATTACTTTGTAATGGGCGATAACCGCAACAATTCCACAGACAGCCGTGCAAGGAGAGTTGGACTTGTAAAGAAAGATCAGATTTACGGCAAGGCAATTGTAAAGTATTCACCCCTTAATGAATTTGATATTCTTATCGGTTCTCACAAGGGTTGATTGCAATATCTCTGATTGCCAATATATTGAATGAGAGGTTATATAATGGAAGAAAATATGGAAAAGCTTTCAGCAGAGGAATCTGCAAATGAAAATGAAAGCACACCTGTGGAAATAAATGAAGCTGAAAATACAGAAGCTGCTGTAAATACAGCTGAAAATACATCTGATGAAGCAAATAAAAAGAAGAAAAAAGGCGCTTTTATAAAAGATGTAATTGATATTATCGAATCTACACTTGCTACTGTATTTGTGATTGTGCTGATTTTTACTTATATTCTTCACCCTGTAAATATCGTGGGACGCTCAATGGTTCCTACACTTAATAAGAATTACAACGGTGAACGTGAAATCAAGGGCGAAACTGACAAGGTGTTTATGAATACGGTATTCTTTGATGTTAAATACGGCGATATTCTCGTAATTGACAAGGATAAGAATTACCTTCTCGATGAAAACGGCGAGCCATATCAGCCACAGTTAGATTTGCCGCTTAATGAGTGTATCATCAAGAGAGTTATTGCTGTAGGCGGTCAGACGATTTCAATCGAAAATGGTCAGGTTACCGTTGACGGCAAAGTGCTTGACGAGCCGTATATCGCAGTAAATTCATATACAAGGGATGAAGGTGCATTTGGCGATCAGTACCCGATTACTGTTCCCGAGGGCTATTACTTTGTAATGGGCGATAACCGCAACAATTCCACAGACAGCCGTGCAAGAAGCGTTGGACTTGTAAAGAGAGATCAGATTTACGGCAAGGCAATTGTCAAGTATTCACCCCTTGATGAATTTGATATTCTTATCGGTTCTCACAAGGGTTAATTATGCATCTATGACTATGCCTTATTCGTAAGGAGGATAAATGGAAAATACTGATATAAAAACAATACAATGGTTCCCGGGGCATATGGCAAAGACAAGACGTGCAATTACCGCCAATATGAAGCTTGTTGATGCCGTTGTGGAAATCATTGACGCACGTACACCAATGAGCAGCAGAAATCCCGAAATTGACTCAATGACGGGTTCAAAGCCGAGAATTGTGCTGTTGAATAAGTGCGACCTTGCCGACAGCAATGCAACTTCGGCTTGGGTAAATTATCTCAAAAAAGAAAATGTAACTGCTCTTGCCGTTGACTGCAAATCGGGAAAGGGCATAAATAAGCTTATGCCAACTCTTAAAGCAACGGTGTTGAAAGAGCTTATGGATAAGCGTGAAAAACACGGAATGACAGGTGCGCCTGTCAGACTTATGATTTTAGGTATACCCAATGTGGGCAAAAGCTCCCTCATAAACCGCCTTGCAGGAAGTAAGCGTACAAAGGTTGAGGACAGACCGGGAGTTACCCGTGTAAAGCAGTGGGTTAAGCTTAAAGATAATACGGAATTGCTTGATATGCCAGGTGTGCTGTGGCCTAAATTTGAGGACCAGTCAGCGGCAATAAGACTTGCTTTCACAGGTGCAATCAGCGATGATATTCTTGATATTGAAACTCTTGCAATGAAGCTTCTGAGCTATCTTGCGGAGAATTATCCACAGTCGCTTGTTGAAAGATATAAGCTTGAATTCGACGAAAACGACGACGGACTTGCCCTCCTTGAAAAGGTGGGAAAAAAGCGTGGTATGGTTGTTTCGGGCGGTGAAATCAATATCGAAAGAGCCGCAATAACCGTGCTTGACGAATTCAGAAGCGGCAAGCTTGGACGCATTACACTTGAAATGCCCGAGGTGAAGTAATATGGCAAGAGTTGTGCTTCACAAGGAATTGTTCGATTACGACAAGGAGCTTCGTAAGAGATACCCCGTGGTATGCGGAGTTGACGAGGCAGGCAGAGGTCCTCTTGCAGGTGATGTCTATGCCGCAGCCGTTGTGCTTAATGATGAAACTCTTATTGATTATCTCAACGACAGTAAGAAAATATCTGAAAAGCGACGTGAACTGCTTTTTGACGAAATAATTGAAAAGGCGGAGGCTTATTGCATAGCAACCGCATCTGTTGAGGAAATTGACAGCATCAATATTTTGCAGGCAACTATGCTTGCAATGAAAAGAGCTGTTGAGGGACTCGGCATAAATCCCGATATTGCGTTGATTGACGGAAATCGTATGCCTGAGCTGAATTGCCATGCCGAAAATGTCATAAAGGGCGATGCAACATCGGCTTCAATTTCTGCGGCATCTGTTCTTGCAAAGGTTGCCCGTGACAGATATATGCGGGAAATTGCAGAAAAATATCCCCAGTATTGCTTTGAACAGCACAAGGGATACGGCACGAAGCTTCATTGCGATATGCTGAAAAAATACGGTGCAAGCGATATTCACAGAAAAACTTTCCTGAAAAAAATTCTCGGTGAAAGTGATGAATAGCGTTGAAATCGGCAATATAGGCGAGGATTACGTCTGCTCCTACCTGATTAAGCAGGGGTATGAAATAGTTGAGCGAAACTATCGCATAAGGGGCGGAGAAATTGACATAATAGCGGTAAATAATGACTATATCGCCTTTGTGGAGGTAAAGTCACGCAAACCAAACAGCATGGTAGGCGGCTTTAATGCCATTGACAAACGCAAAAAGACGCTTATCGTTAAAACAGCCTGTAATTTTTGCTACAAGTACCCCAATAAGTTACAGCCGAGATTTGACATCGCTGAGGTGATTATCTCCTGTGGCAGAGTGCTTAGCATTGATTATATAGAAAATGCCTTTGATACAACGGGCATGAATTTCATTTTTTTAAAAGGGTGATTATATGTTTTACAACAGTACAAGAAACAGCGGAGTAAAGGTAAGCAGCGCAGAGGCTATTACTCAGGGAATTTCTGTGGAGGGCGGTCTTTTCGTTCCCGAATCAATTCCACAGCTTACTTTTGATGAGCTTAAAGCTATCGGCGATATGAAATATGCCGACAGAGCAGCTTATGTTTTCTCAAAGTTCCTTACGGATTTTACAGAGGCTGAAATTCATTACTGTACTGATAATGCTTATTCAGATAAGAATTTTGAAACAGAGAGTATTGCTGAAATAGCACATCTCTTTGACGGTACATATATGCTTGAACTCTGGCACGGTCCGACTTGTGCGTTCAAGGATATGGCTTTGCAGATTCTTCCTTACTTCCTTACAACATCTGCAAAGAAAATCAAGCTTGACAAGAAGATTGTAATTCTCGTTGCAACTTCAGGCGATACAGGAAAAGCTGCTCTTGAAGGATTCAAGGACGTTGAGGGTACATCAATTCTCGTATTCTATCCCGAGGACGGCGTTAGCCCAATGCAGAAGCGTCAGATGAAAACTCAGGAGGGCGATAATGTCGGAGTTTGTGCTATCAAGGGCAATTTCGACGACTGTCAGAACGGCGTAAAGGCTATCTTTACCGACAACGAGGTAAAGGCTGCACTTGACTCAAAGGGAATGATTTTCTCATCTGCAAACTCTATCAACTGGGGCAGACTTGTTCCACAGGTTGTTTACTACGTTTCCGCTTATGCTGAGCTTGTAAAGGGCGAAGAAATTGAAATGGGCGAGAAAATCAACATCGTTGTTCCCACAGGTAACTTCGGTAATATCCTTGCTGCATACTATGCAAAGCATATGGGTGTTCCCGTAAATAAGCTTATCTGTGCTTCAAATATCAACAACGTACTCACAGATTTCATCAACACAGGTGTATACGACAGAAATCGTCAGTTCTATGCAACTGTATCTCCCTCTATGGATATTCTTATTTCCAGCAACCTTGAAAGACTTCTCTACCTTATGACAGACAGAAATGATGCTGTTATCAACGAGTGGTTCGGCAAGCTTGCATCAGAGGGCAAGTACGAGGTTACAGCTGATGTCAAGGCTAAGCTCAATGAGGAATTCTTCGGCGGATTCTGTGACGATGAGCAGACAAAGGAAACAATCAGCAGCATTTACGAGAAGTATTCTTATACTTGTGATACTCATACAGCTGTTGCTGTTAAGGTATACAACGATTACAAGGCTGCAACAGGTGACACAACAAAGACTGTTATTGCGTCAACTGCAAGCCCATACAAGTTCTCTGCGGCTGTTCTCGAGGCTCTTGAAAAGGGAAATTCCGACATTGACGAATATGCTAAGGTTGACCGCATTGCAGAACTTTCAGATATTCCTGTACCTGCTGCATTGGCTGACCTTAAAAACAAGCCTGAGCGTTTTACAGATGTAATCGAAAAGGCTGACCAGAAGGATTACGTCCTCAGAACTCTCGGATTCTGATGAGTTTATATGTTATCGGGGATTTGCATTTGTGCTTATGCGATCCCTCAAAGACAATGAGTATATTTGCAGGTTGGGACAATTACCAGCAGAAAATCGAGGAAAACTGGCTGAATACCGTCAAAGCGGAAGATACAGTTGTTCTC
>CALFMA010000708.1 GCA_937880065.1 uncultured Ruminococcus sp. | reverse complement strand
TATATTGGTTTACAAATAGCTTAATTCAGATTATAATTCAATTAGGTATGATGAAATTTTTAAATAAGGAAGATAAACCAAAGCTTATAGAAGGAAAGAAGAAATAATTATAGAGGCATTAAAGCATTTCAAGATGTTGGAGCCGGATATAAAGATGGTAGTTTAGGAGGTGCGGTTCGTGAAGAAGAAAACGAAATGTTATATATACATCCGTGTATCTACAGCGATGCAGGTGGATGGATATAGTCTTGAAGCGCAAAAAAACTCCTTAAAGAGATTTGCCGAAAGAGAAGAGATGACGGTGGTAGATGCTTATGAAGATGCAGGAAAGTCGGGTAAATCTATTGAGGGGCGTCCTGCTTTTAAGAGAATGCTGGAGGATGTTGAAGATGATAAAGTGTCAACGATTATCGTCAAGGATTTATCCAGATTCGGAAGAAATCATCTTCATGTAGGGCTGTACACAGAGGAATTCTTCCCACAGCGTGGTGTACGTTTTATTGCCATCAACGATAATGTGGACACGGCAGATGTGAATTCATTGGGCATGGACATTGCAACATTCTGCAATATCTTCAACGAGATGCACGTCAAGGATACTTCCAAGAAGATCAAGGCAAGCAATAAAATCAAATCGGATCGAGGACAGCGTGTTGCGTCAAGACCGCCGTATGGTTATCGCAAGTCAGAGCATGACAAAAATATGCTGATTCCCGATGAGGAAACAGCACCTGTTGTCCGTAAGATTTTTCATCTGTGTGCCGAAGGA
Organism: uncultured Ruminococcus sp.; assembly: GCA_937880065.1. Next base: position 1,463 of record CALFMA010000708.1, on the reverse strand, counting down.
TATGGCCCATCGCAGATTGCAAAACAGCTTGAGGATGAGAAAATCATCACACCGGCTATGTATGATTATACCCACAGTGGCAATATCCTTGCGAATTTTGATGTAAGCAAACCATATGCATGGAATCCGACTACAATTGCATTGATACTGGAAGACGTAAGCTATCTGGGACACACCTGCAACTTCCGATACGGCAGACCATCCTATAAGGATCATCGAAAGCTGAAACGTCCCGAATCGGAGCATAAGCTCATTGAGAATACGCAGGAACCGATCATTGATCAGAACACATGGGACATTGTACAGCGGATTCGCAAGAGCAAACGCAGACGAACGAACTTCGGTGAAAAGAGTATCTTTGCAGGGATTCTGTTCTGTGCTGACTGCAAAAGCAAATTGTATTTTCATCGTCATCGCAATAATAAGCCGGAAAACTGGAAATTCGTCTGTGCAAACTATCGCAAGAATACAAGCAGCACCTGTACCATGCATTCCATAAAGGAAAGTCACTTGAAGCGATTGGTACTGCATGAAATCCAAGCGATCACCCAATCTGCAAGAGAGCATCCCGAGCAATTTGCTGATTTTATTGGGCGCAGAGTCAATGCGGAGCTCAACAAAACCATTGCAGAATCATCGAGACAGCTGACCAAGTACGAAAAGCGTATGGCTGAACTGACTGTCATATTCAAGAAGCTGTACGAAGATCATGTGTTGGGAAAGATTGATGATGATCAATTCCAAATGCTGTCACAAGAATATGCCTCAGAGCAGTTGGAACTGAAAGCACAGATTGGCTCACTGAATGAAACCATATCACAGGCAAAAAGCAAGACTGCGGATACTGCAAGGTTCATCTCACTGGCGAAGAAGTATACGACTCTGACGGAACTCACCCAAGAAGTACTCCACACCTTCGTATCACGGATAGAAGTGCATGAAAGAACCATCGACAGCTTCGGCAAAGAGCATCAGGATATTGACATTTACTTCACGCACATCGGAGCTGTGAAGTAATCCACACAAAAGAAAAGTGGATAGCATTTCTGCTATCCACTATCTTGAATTAAGTGTTCCCTAATTCAGCCACGATATTCCGAGGGATTTTTCATTTATTAATGCAATTTAAACCGGCAACAAATTTACATTGCATACAAGGTGTGACTTATACATATGCTTATTCATTACTGCTCTATATTTCATTTATAAAATATCAATTACCTGATATCCTTCTTCCGAAATAATCTGTTTTAAGACATCATCGGAGATTTCTTTTTCCATTATTATAACAGCAGTTCCTGTTTTATGATCTGGCTCTGCTGATTTTACACCTTCAAGTGCCTCAAGTGCTTTCTTGACGTGCATCTCACAATGTCCGCACATCATTCCTTCAATTTTAAGAGTCTTTTTCATCTTTTTCCTTCCTTTCTTAAATAAACAAGATAAAGTATAACTATCTACAT
>CALFMA010000707.1 GCA_937880065.1 uncultured Ruminococcus sp. | reverse complement strand
GTAACCTTTGCTCCATTGTTGTGAGCTTCGATCGCTGCTGCACAGCCGGCACCGCCGCCACCGATAATCAGAACGTCGGTATCGTAGTCCGGTTCTGCAAGGCTAATGGTAGTGCTGAGCAGACGGGAAGAGCTTTCTAATAAATCAGCAAGTTCCAACGGAACTTTTTCTCCTTTGTTCGGACCAAAGCGCAGGTCACGGAACTGTTCCTCCTTATAGTCCGGGTGATAGGTCTTCAATAATTCTTCTTTTTCTTCTGCCGTCATACGACGGGGAGTAAGCGTAATGTTTTTTTCGCGGGCAAGCTCAACCTTCTTGATTGATTCCTGCATTTTCGGATCAAGATACATATCGGATTACCATACCTTTCGTAATTATTTTTCGATTTCTCTGGTATTGTAAAGTTCTTTGATTTCGTCCAAAGGCTTATTCATCAATTCTTCAATCAGCTCTTTGTACTTGCCTTCTTCAATCTCTCTTACGCGCTCGTCAAGGTGGTCACAGTGCGGAGCGAGGTATTTGCCGTTCAGGCGGCGTGCAAGCATTGCAACCTGCGGATGGGAAATCTCAGCAGGACAACGGGAGGAGCAGACACCACACATCACGCAGTCAAAGGATTCTTCTGCGCACTTGTCGTATTCGCCACGCTGTGCGTATGCAATGTACTGCATTACGTTCAGACCCTGTGTACATGCATTGGTACATGCGTTACAGCCGACACATGCATAAATCTCCGGGTAGAGCTGCATCATAATCTGCTGGCTCGGGTTGATTTTTTCCATGTCGTATACTGCCTTTACCAACGGGAAGAACGGAAGAGTAGCAACATACATGTTGTTCTCTACCTTCGTGGAGCATGCAAGACAGGTCTTCAGCTCACGCTCACCGGCAATACGGTAAATTGTTGCGCAGGCACCGCAGAAACCGTTACGGCAGCCACAGCCGCGTACCAGCTGGTAACCTGCATATTCCATTGCCTCCATGATGGTGAGGCTTTCGGGTACTTCGTATTTTTTTCCGAACAGATAAACACTTACCATTGATTTCACATCCTTTATTTTTATTCGTATTCTTCGGGTAACTCATCCAGCTCGTCGAAACGGAATACCGGACCGTCCTTGCAGACGTATTTGCTGCCGATGTTGCAGCGGCCGCACTTGCCCACGCCGCACTTCATGCGCAGCTCCAATGTGGTATAGACCTGCTCCTTGGAGAAGCCCATCTCTTCCAAAGCCTGCAAGCAGAATTTGATCATAATGGGAGGACCGCAAAGCAGTGCCACCTTATTTGTGTCAAAGCCCACTTCCTTCAGGTATGCCGGAACGAAGCCTACGTGACCGTCCCAACCCTCCTGAGGGCGGTCAATGGTCATGTATACATTTACGCCGGGCGTTTTCGCCCAAAGATTCTCCATCTCATCTCTGCGAACAAGATCATCGGCAGAACGGGATCCGTAAAGAATATCCACAGTGCCATAATTCTCACGGTTGTCCAGAACATAATTGATAACGCTGCGCAAAGGTGCGAGACCAATGCCTCCGGCAATGAACAATAGGTTCTTGCCCTTCAGTTCAGTCTCCACAGGGAAATGATTGCCGTAGGGACCTCTGACAAGGACCTCGTCCCCTGCTTGAAGGCTATGCAGACAGTCTGTCAAATCGCCGCAACGCTTAATGGAAAATTCCTGGTACTCCTGATTCGTCGGAGAAGAGGCGATCGAGAACATAGCCTCACTGACACCGGGCACGCAGACCATTGCGCACTGACCGGGCATATGTTCAAACAACTTACCGCCTTCGGGCGCGTTTACACGGAATGTCTTAACGTCCGGTGTCTCCTGGCGGATATCTGTGATCACACCAACCTTAGGAATCAAAGTGTCCAGTTCATAATTTGTATGACAATTGCATTCACACATTATTCGTTACCTCCCTGATTCTCAAAAGCTTTGATTACTTTTACAATGTTTAAGGATGAAGGACACTTGTCTACACAACGTCCGCAACCTACGCATGAGTACATACCGTCGTTGTTTGCAGGGAAGTATACTAACTTATGCATAAATCTCTGACGGAATCTCTGCATCTGGCTGTTACGGTTGTTACCGTGAGCCATCATTGTGAAATCGGAGTACATGCAGGAGTCCCAGCAGCGGTATCTCTGCACACCGTTACCCGTGTTGTAGTCCTTGATATCGTAGCACTGGCAGGTGGGGCACACGAAGGTGCAGGTGCCGCACGCAAGACAGGGCTTGTAAAGCTCCTGCCAGAGCTCGGAGTTGAATTTCTCGGTGAGAACGTCGCCGTTCCAGCCCTCGAGAGAGAGATTAGAATAAGGAAGCTTTTCGACGATCTCCTTGACCGCGCTCTTCTCTGCCTCGACCTTTGCCTCGCACGTCTCGGTGAGGAGGGACTTGACCGCCTCGGTCAGCTTCTCGCCCTTTTCGGTGAGAGCCTTCCAGTAGAGCTCGCCCTCGATCATCCAGGTTGCAACGTCTGCGGCGGGCTCGGTGCAATCAACGCCGAAGACCTTACAGAA
>CALFMA010000706.1 GCA_937880065.1 uncultured Ruminococcus sp. | reverse complement strand
AGTCGGGTATTCGCGCACTGGAGCGTGGTCGCCGCACCGCCACTCCGGGACTATTTACAAAGGTTGCCGTTGGCGCGTGCCGTCTTCTTCCTGCTCACGGCCTACTACCCGTGCTAAAAATTCCCGCAATCAAACGAATACTCGAAAAGTTATAAAGAAACAGATAGAGCCAAGCGAAATGCTTGGCTCTATGGCTGTATTGTGGAGTGTTACGCTATCTCCCAGCGTCCGCCCTTGCCGAATACCTTCTCAACCAACTCGTCGTAGAAGCCTCCGCGACGTGCCAAGTCAAACATATTCATACGCCAGCGCATCAACTGCACGAATGGAAGCATATCCTTCAACTGCTGACGTGTAACGCCAATATCTGCCGGATCTGCCGGTGCGCCAACCTTGCGGAAGCACTCCTGCATCTTCTCGAAAGGATATACCTGCTTGCGGTATTGCGCCTTCAATAACGGCCAATGTCGCTTTATTGTGCTTAACTGTTCGCGAACAGTCTCTTTGTCGTTGTACTTAGTGGTAATCTCCTTGTATCCCAACTGCGGTGATACAAAATCTTTGAAAATGTCAAGCACTGAAAAATGAATTTTGTAAATAATAAATAAAAAACAGGAACATTCAAAAGAATGTTCCTGAATTTCAAAAGCATTAATTAAGCTCTTTCAACCTTACCTGAACGCAAGCATCTTGAGCAAGCGTAAATATGACAAGGAGTACCCTTGACGATAGCCTTAACACGCTTTACGTTAGGCTTCCATGTTCTGTTTGTACGTCTGTGAGAGTGTGATACCTTAATACCAAATGTAACTCCCTTTCCGCAAATACTGCACTTTGCCATCAGGCTGCACCTCCTTACCTTAAATCATAGCTTGCTTACAAGCTAATTTAGCTTTCAAATAGCAACATTAATATTATAACACATTGTTTTGGAAAATGCAAGCCTTTTTTCAAAAAAAATCCAAATTTTTTTTAGAAATTTATTTCAGGTTCTCTGCAAGTCCTGCCAAGCCCTGTGCTTTTACGTCCTTAGCCACAAGTCCAGCCACGATATTTGCACCTTTTTCGCAGAAATGTGTGCCGTCAGTTGAGCCTGATACCGCACCCATAAGGTGATAACTCTTAGCTGTGTCGTAGCCTACGGAATTGTAATGTTTAACCATAATTGAGTTAAGGTCAATACAAGGAACGTCATACTTAGCTGAAAGCTTCTTGCAAGCGTCACAGTATGTTGTATAGCTGTTTACGAATTTACCGCCTGAATATGCCTTCATACCGATAACTGTTGTTACAAGTATAGGAGTTGCACCCTTTGCCTTTGCGGTCTTGATGAACTCTGTCATATACCACTCGTAAGTTCCCTTTGAAGGATTGTCGATATTTCCGCCGATAGGAGCATATCTGTCAGCATTTGCCTTTCCTGCGTCATTGATTGCGAACTGAATCATTACATAGTCGCCCTCTTTGAGGCTGTTAACGATTGTATCCCATCTGCCCTCGTCGTAGAACTTCTTTGTGGAACGTCCTGCAAGTGATTGATTTGATACTGTTACATTATTGTTGAAATAGCTCTGGAGGTAATATCCCCAACCCTGCTGTGGAGCGTATGATGCCTTGTAACTCTGAACTGTAGAGTCACCTGCAATGAAGATTGTAGGCTTAGAGCTTACAACAGGCTTCTGCTCGTCTGCGGGGTTATAAATCTCTGCATATGGTTCATCTGTAAGTGTAAGCTTGATATAGTCAAGGTTAGGACCGCCCTCAGCTGTTGCAGATACAAACTGAATTGTATTCTTTCCTGCATTGAGAGGAAGAACGATTCCGAATTCTGTCCACTCTGTCCAAGCACCTGTGCCTGTGAATGACTGCATCCAGTAATTATTCTTGTCGCCGTTTACATAAACCTTCATCTTACGGTCATTTTCAGAACCGTTTGCAAAGCGGATATGAACGTGGTAATTGCCCTTTTCGGGAACATTTGCTGTAAATGTGATTTCGCTGTCAAGTTCATTGTTGAGGTTAACGTAGCCCTCAGCCTTTGTGTAGCCCTCGTTTGCTGTTTCTGTTACACCGTTTGTCCATGTCTGGTCAACTGCAAATAAACGTGAATCTGCTGTTGTTGTTGCAGGAGGAGTTGTAACAGGTGCGGCTGTAGTTGTTGTTGTGGGAGGGGTATACTGTGGAAGCTTTTCAAGGCCTGCATCATACTTCTGAATGAATAATGCGTCATCAGCTGTAAGACCGCCGCCTGTTACATCTGCATTGAATTTACCCTCTGCTGAAAGGTTGTATTTATCCT
>CALFMA010000705.1 GCA_937880065.1 uncultured Ruminococcus sp. | reverse complement strand
CGCTTGTTCTCCATCAATCAAAAAGGACCACGTTGACACTGCTGCTTTTGCAGGAATCAGACCGCCTGTCATACACAGAACCAATACAATTGAAAGAATCGTTTTACATACTTTTTTGCTTCGCATCGTCACACCTCTTCTCTTATATTTTATATGACAAAAAAACAAGAAAAACAACTAAAAGAAAGGTTAGAAGAATCAAAAGAAGAATTATTTATATCTTGTGGCTCAGAATAGTCAAAATCAAAATCATCACTGGAACTAGAAAATCCTGGAATTTCAAACTCATTTGAATTATTATTTGCGATTGCTTCATCCGTTGTGCTAAAATCGTCTAAAGAATCTATAGGAAGTGAATCTAACTCATCGGAAGAAGAAAAATCGTTACCAGAATCAATATTACCAAAATTTCCGATATCAGAAATAGAGGCAAAATCATCTAAAGAATCTAGGGAATTATCTGAATTATTTTTTGCAGGACCATCAATTTCTGAAAGTAAATCTGACATTCCAATATCAGAACTTCCGATATCAGTAAACTCTATATCCCCAAAATCAGAAGATGAAGAAGCTGGCACAGAAGAAGATTCTGAAGAAGAAAAATCTACTTCTGGAATATCATCTAAAGAAAAATCGTCAGCACCGAAGGACATACCATCGCTACTTGAAGTTTTCTTTTCTGTTGGTTGCGATGGAGTAAATTCGTCAACTGTAATTCCGTCACCTTTGCTGTCAGCGTTGAACTCGCCCTGTTCTGATAATTGGTACTTATCGGGGTTGGCAAGTGATTGGAAAATAGCAGCGACATCGGCGATTGTTGTGATTTTATCACGGTTAGCGTCACCGTCAACGTAGCTGATTTCATCGGAAAATTCAACTGAAATCGGCTCTGAAACTGATGCATTAGAATACCTATGAATATAACCATCAAAATTCTCAGCAAAATAACTGAAACAGCCTAACTTTTCTTCCTGTGTATAATCATCGGGAAACTCAATGAATCCCGTTTCTGCGTTATAAACTGCTCTGAAATTTTCCTTTATATAATCGTGGTCAATCGAGTTATAAAATGCCTGCGATTCTTCTTCTGTCATTTCGTGGCGTTTTATTCCGCTTAGTGAGTTTCCATATATGTAAGACAAACAGCTTTGCAAGCGTAAATGAAGTTTATAATTTACAGCGTCTATCTGTACATTCTTCTCTCTTATAGGGTACTTCTCACCTAAAATTGAAAGAGTCTTTTCCACAATCATATAATTCAAATTGTGATTATCAGTATTAAAATCTATTGCAATCTTAGCACAATTTCCGCCTGTTTCCCTACCACAACTAATGATTTTACAATAGCTGTCATATCCCAACGCATCGGCTAATTCAGAACAAATTGCCTCGCCGTCCGCTATAGGTAAATCAAACTTAACACTAAAATAATCCTTTAATGAATATTCAAAAAGATACGTGTCAAAACGAGAATATGGAACAGTTGTATTGTCTTCGGATTTATTGAAAACCCAAACCTTAGTTATATTATTTTCCTCACCAATGAACTCATAACCGTCTGCTACAACATTATAAAAATAGTCTATTTCTTTCTCGGATAAGCGTTGATAATACTCATCATATTTTTTTATTTTTTCCTGATATTCTTCCGAATCACTTCTGACAGGAAAAGATGCTAAAGCATTTGATGTGAGTGCTGTTACTGTCGAAATAACCGTTGCCATTGATAATATGGCTGAAATTATACGTTTTTTCATAATAATTCCTCCTTTGTTTATTTTATTCCTGCAAGCTTCTTCTGAATTCTCACAGCGTCGTCAACTGTAAGTCCGTCACCATTGCTGTCAGCGTTGAACTCGCCTAAATCGGACAGCTTCAATAAAAAATGCTGACCAACAAAAGCATTCATCAAATATTATCCATATAATTGATTTTTATTAATTCTTTTCTCATCAGAATTAAATCGTAAACATTGATAACTCCATCACTATTTAAATCGGCATTTTTATTAACTTTTCCACATCCAAGAAGAAATTTTTCTAACATTACAATATCAGCAATACCAATATTACCATCACAATTAATATCACCATTTTTGTTGTTATTTAATTTCGTTTGATTGCTTATAGTTTGTACAGTATTTTCATACATTTTTATATTTGGCATTATGTTTTCTCTTTCCTGAATTTCAAAAATAATATCAAAGTATTCAAGTGGTGGGATTGATTCATCTGGAATTAATTCTTGTAAATCCCCGATTGTAACATTATAGCCGTGATTTTCAAATACTTCAATAGCTTTCTCAACATATTCACTTTTATAGACAGGATATTCGGGAAGTATAGCATTTTGCATTTCATATGAAGAACAATAGCTGAAATCTATAATATGCTCATTTCCTAATTTGTAGATTTCCTCTGCATCTTCATAGGTTAAAATAGTATCAACCTCATATTCATACTCATTGAAGTTTGTATTAACATCACCTGTAGAAAGATAATAAACATATTCATTATTCTCATTTTTATTTATATAACTTAATTTTGCATCAGGATACATTTCTGAAAGCTTTTCGTTGTCAATCAGCGGAACTTGTTTTGAATCTGCTGTGATTATGATATACGGCACTTTTTTCCACATAATATACAAATCATAGTAATGACTACTCTGAAGTTCTGAATAGCTTTCATCAAGTACATAGCTTGTATGAAGTGGAAGTTTTACATCGTATTGGTGTTGGAATCGAGGATCTGAATTTTTTCGGTATTCAAACCAGTTTCCAATAATACTGTCGGGAACGGCAAGATAATCATATTCTGTTTCTAATGTGGGCATTCCTTCAAAAGCTTCAACTGTTTCAACTCTATAAAAATCACATCCGTTAAAACGGCTGTTTTCGTCAGAAAATTCACCCAATTTGTACTCTTTATAAACAGAGTATGTATTTTCATCATAATAATCGTTGTAATAATAACTATAATCATATGAATAAGAATTCATAATGGGCATGCATGTTAATGTCATTGACAGAGATAATAAAACAGTAAAAAGTTTTTTCATTATACTTCACCTCCGGAAGTTTAGGGAATATTTGGGTTGTTTTTATAAAAACAGATAATATTAGGGTCTATATGAACAGCATGATTATTTTCATCATTCATATCTGTACCGAGATTGTGAATACCAAATGCTACATATTTCATTGAATTATTATAGTATTCAGTAACGTATAGTGGACCACCACTATTACCAGTAGACGAATCTATATTATGATTAATTTTTCCGCCATCAGATGAAACAACTATACCATTACCGCTATACATTGTATGAAGATTTGTTCCATTATTAACTCTTATTAAATTTCCAGTGCTATTATCCATTATTTGACCTGGAAAACCTGTTATGGTAGCTGTCACATCCTTATCAAGCATATTATCATAAACGCCTAATTCAAAAATAGGATAATTACTTAAATCTTCTTCAACTGTTATTAAAGCATAGTCATAGTAATCAGAAACGGAATTATTGTCAAATAAAGAACAATGATGTGTTTCTACTGGAGTTATACTATCTGTTCTTTGTGTACCATCTGCATTAAAAGCAATAATATCATTTACTACAGCTTTTCTGCTATATCTTGTATCATCCAAAACATGTGCAGCGGTTGCTATAACATGTGGACCAACAATAAAGCCAGTTCCAAAATGAGTTCCGCTTTGATTGCTTACAATTATTTTTACTACACCTGATTTTGAGAAATCAACTATTCTTTCGTCAGTATCGCCTATAATATCACACGTGGCTACATCGCCGTTATTATAAGATGTACGATTATTAATAGTATAATCACTTCCCTGCTTCAAAAAACCAGTATTAGCATCAAAAACAAAGTAATTTCTTGATGTTTCGGTAAAATTGTATTCTGGAACTGATGAGTTATCACCTTGTGGGTTACTTGTATCAATTGGACCGGATAATATATCGTCAGTCAATTTTTGAACATCTGTAGATGTAATAACTCCACTTTTGTTATAGTCAAGAGCTGTTAAATTTGAAACAGTTTGGTTACCTGATAAAAAGCTTCTAAGTAATATAATGTCATAAACATTATAGTAACCATCGCCATCCGGGTCATAACCAAAAGTAGTAACCCCAACTAATGTAGAGAACGTTAATGTAATAGCAGTTATAACTGAAAAAAACTTATTCTTCATAAAAAACATCCTCGTATAATATATTTTAGGGTGATTTTAAGAGTACCCTAATAAACCTCAACTACGCTCGGTAAATGCAAAAAGCAGTGAAATTGGAATGAGCGTAGCGAATGGAAATTTCACTGCTTCGGCGAAATGCCGTCGGGTTTCAAAAGTCTATCAACAGGCATTCACATACCCATGATAAAATAGCTGTATAAACAGCAGGTACAAGTTCTAATCATCCTTAGTTGAGCCCAAAGGCTGCTTCATAAGGGTGTCTGTTCCCCAGAACTGTGAGTTAGCTGCTGACACGTGAGCTGTTTATTCGAGAAATGCTTTATCCGTTTTTTACAGGCAGTACGGATTTTCGCATCGGAGCTCCCCGAAGTGTATTCTGATATGCGAGGTTGCTGATGCCACAGTATCATGGGTAGCTGAATGCCTGCTGATCGAAAATTTCCCACGAAAGGAGGTGGATCTTATGGACAAGCTTTTTGTTGGCATTGACATTGGCAGCAAGGATAATGATTGCTATCTTATGCGAGCCGACGGCAGTAAACACAGTTCGTTTTCCGTTCCGAACAACAGGGATGGTGCAAAATTAATTGTTGACAGAGTGACCTCTGTACTTCTGGAGCAAAATATCCCAAGCGTTGTCATCGGTATGGAAGCAACTTCTGTTTACGGCGATAATCTCATGTACTACCTTCGTGAAAGCGGGGCTCTAGGGCGCTTTGAACGTCACCTGCATATGCTTAATCCCAAACAGGTCAAGAAGTTCAAAGATACTTATTTAGATATACCAAAGAATGATTATATCAATTCTTTCGTCATTGCGGATACCCTTCGTTTTGGAAGAATCACCAAGAAGGTCTACATGGACGATTACCGTTACCAGTCTTTGAAACTGCTCACACGAGCACGTCATCAGGCTGTACAGGCTCTGACACGAGAAAAACAGCGTTTTCTGAACGGCTTATTTATCAGCTTTTCAGGGCTTGCTCAAGAGAAAATCTTTTCAAACAAATTCGGCGCAGCATCAATGGCTGTCATCGATGAATTTTCTTCTCTTGATGAACTTGCTTACATGAATCCGGATGAACTGGCTGATTTTATCCGCAAACATGGGAAAAATCGTTTTGAAAATCCCGATGAAATTGCAGATGCCGTTCAGCGTGCTGCCAAAAGCTCTTACCGTCCACCGCAGGTCATTGCCGATTCTGCGAAACAAATGCTTGCAATTTCAATGAGTACCATCCGCTTGCTGCAAAAGCAGGTGAAGGAGTATGACAAGGCGATTGAAAAACAATTGCAGTCTATCCCTCAAACACTGACATCCATAAAAGGAATCGGCAATGTCTATGCAGCTGGTATCATCGCTGAAATCGGAGATATTAATCGTTTCTCCGGTCAGGTAAGCCTTGCGAAATATGCCGGTCTTGTGTGGTCACAGCATCAGTCAAGCACTTTTGACGCTGGAGATAAGCACATAATTCACGGCAGCAATCATCATCTGAAATATTACTTGTGCGAAGCTGCAAATTCTCTGAGAAGATGCGACCCAGAGTTTAAGCGTTTCTATACCCTCAAATACAAAGAGGCGACCAAGCACAAGCATAAGCGTGCACTCGTTCTTACTGTCAGAAAGCTGGTTAGGTTAGTCTATACGCTGCTGAAGACTAACCGCCTTTATAGCCCGCCGGAGGTCTGATCCGGTCATTCTCAGCCTGTCAAAAATTTTTTGATGGCAGGCTTTATTGGGAGTTGGTCTTTTTGTCTCTTTTTACAAAAAAATCATTTATTTTTCTCCTTTTTGCCTATTGACATTTCACCGTGGGATTTTCAGTTTTTTACAGATTTCTTTTTAAATAATAAATTATATGTTGTAACAACATAAATACAATATAAAAAATAGCATCTCACTTTCCAAATCTGGAGCATTATTCTTTACACAACCAATATTCCACAAATAAACAATCCAATTACTAAACTACCATACAAGGGAAAGCAACTTAAAGAAACCATCGTCCTAAGTAAACAATATTGACAATTATTATAATTAACAATAGGCATAGAAAATTCTTTTATCTCTTCTCCATATCGAATGGTATTAACAATATCATTGTATAAAGCTCTAAATTTTCGTTCTTGCTGTAGAAAAAATGAATCCAAAACCCAAAATACAATTACAGGAACTATAGCTATATAAATATATTTAACCTCATCACAATTAGCGTAAAGTGCTAGCAATGCCGACACAAGTGTAACTGTCCATCCCTTTATCTGAAATGAATTTGTATTCATTCGTGTAATTATACTTTGTATCATTTTTAAATGTTCAAGCTTATTATTCATATGTATTTTCCTCTATTTTACCCACTTGCTTATACAATATATCAAGGGGATGCATATACTTTATACAACTATTGTTCCATTGTCTTAAATCTGCTTCATTGATTTTATTCATGTGAGAAGTGTTTATTTTATATTTGATCATTAAATCACAGTGTTCTAAAATTATATCTGGATTATTGTAACCTCGTCTATTGGGTTCACGTTGACGAAGATATCTTGACATTTCTATTTCAGAATAAATCCATGGTGATAGCGTGCTTTTAAGATTTGCAATATTATCACTTATTGGTAATGATTGAGGTGTATTTACAAAAAATAAGCACTCACAAGTATCCATCATCTTCATTAAAGCAACATTCAGCATCATATGAACGTGGCTTGTTGAAACATTACGCTTTTCATAACTATATGAATTACTATAATTGCGACAATACATATTATCCAATTTTCTTAGCAAGTCATTAGAATATCCCCAGACACAAGAATCTACAAAAGCGTTCAAATCAAATTCCTCTTTTAACCAACCTGCAAATGCAATTACATATTGTTCGTCCTTATGTGAATGTGAAATAAATACGTCTGCTTTAATTGAGGGAAACCAGTTTTGAGAAATCATATCTCCATCTAGAACGTCATTTATAATAATAAATTTTTCTAATTCTTCTTTTATATTTGTTTTATTTTGATTAAACATAGAATTCCCTAAATCATAATAGTCGTCAAACATAGCTGTATTTGTTATTTTCATGTCAAAACTTGCAAACATTTTGCATAACCTCCTGTTTGATTCAATCAGAAATTAATATACTATTTTAGTTAATGTCTATTTACCTTCTATTCGGTATATTATATTTTTATTTTATTGAGACACCCCTTGTCCATTTCGCAGACCGTATCGCAAAGAATTTCGATGTCTTCAGTCGAGTGTGAAGCTATGAGGATTGTTTTGCCCTGTTCTTTCAGTTCAAGCAGATATTTTCGCATATCCGCAACGCCGTCCTTGTCAAGACCATTCATAGGCTCATCAAGGATAAGAATGTTTGGGTCTTCCATTATAGCCTGAGCAAGTCCCAATCGCTGACGCATACCGAGGGAGTATTTTCTTACATGACGTTTAAGGTTAGGGTCAAGACCGACTTGTTCCATAGCATTTTTAACCTGATCGCTGTTTATTTTCTTATTTAAGTCAGCCAAGAGCTTTAAATTCTTGTATCCCGAATAATACGGAATAAATCCCGGAGTTTCAATGATAATTCCGACATTATCTGGAAAATCACAATCTTTTCCGATATGCTTACCATCTACGAAAACTGTACCACTTGTAGGCTTTACAAATCCGCAGATACACTTCATAAGCATAGTTTTGCCGCTTCCGTTTCGTCCGATGAGTCCGTGAATTTTGCCTTTGTCAAAAGTAATATTTATATTTTTCAGTATGTCAGTTTTCTTTATTGCAAGTGATAAATCAGTTACTTTTATCATGTTCATCCCACCTGTTCTATGTTAGTAAACTGGAGTTTTTTCAGTGCCGCAATATTTACGGCAGTCAGTACCGAAATCGCTGCTGCAAAGTAGAAATATGACCGCCATATCGGAACAACAGGTTCCCTCAGAATTTCGGTGTAATGCAGCCAGACAATTGTGTTCGACATCGGGAAGCACCACATTACGGGACTTTTCAGCGAACAGGTTGCAACACCGAGTCCGATAATTATAAACACGGCAATCAATCCTGCTGATTTGACGTGGAGCAGTTTGAAAAGATAAAGTATAAGCACGAGGAGAAACAGATAAGCACTCATGAGGAGAAAAGTCTGCGTCACCGAGGTCATAAGCGGTATCTGATTATAGAGGTTGGAAGGAAGAAGTTCTGAAGCAAAACTGTCGAATTCATCCGGAAATTTTGCCCCATAGAGCCTTACTGTTTCGCTCCATTCGATACGAAATTTCCCTTCCGAAATGCCTATGCTCACAAGAAAAATCAGTCCCATGTATGAAAAAATAGCACCGATAACAAACAGTAGCTGTCCCAGAAACCAGTTAAGCTTGCCTGTTCTTTGAACAAATAGAAGCGTGTTCCCACTAATTATCGGATAATCGCTTATCAGAATCAAAAAAACGCATGGGATCAGCATCACAAGCATACCTGAATTTCCTATGGCTTCAAACGGCTCAAATACAGTCAGTGGGACATTCATTTTTTCTGCACGTTCAAGAAGGGGGTCTACCGCAAGTGTCCGCATGAATACAAAAAGTATACCTACAATTATGATTCTCGGATTAGTAAGCCAACGGACGTACTCCGAGCGTGCAACTGATATAATTGAGCGAAGTTTAAGCTTATTCACCGCAGTCAAGCCTCCTTCCGTAAACAATTATATAGAACAGAAAGGCAACAAATACAAGAACGCCATTATAAAGAATAATCTGCCACATAAGAGGAGAGCTGAATGAATTGAGAATTGCATCAGGAGAAATAATGGCTGCAAATTCCGAAAGCTTCATGTCAGGATTCTGCCAGTCGCTGAATGCACGGGCACTGAGTTTAACACTTGTCTGGGTTACAGCATATTTGAGAAAAAATGGTATGCACATTACAAGATACTTATTTCTTATCAGGCAAGTCAGCATAACCGATGGCACAGCCGAAACAGTTCCGTAAAGGAATATTTCAAATGATTGCATTGCGAGCAAATAAGCGTGACCGTGTTTCAAAGCTTCGGGATATACGTATGAAAGTTCCTCGCTGAGCATTGCCTGTAAATCGGGTGAGTACTCGTTAATATTCGGAAACAGGATATACACAAGTCCGATAAACAGTAAATATCCGAGCATTACCGCAAGACCTCCCGAAATGCAGGCTGTGAGGAACTCAGCTGTGCGGTGACTCAACTTTGATGACCTAAAAACAGAAAGTCTTACGAATTTTGATTCGCAGCGGTCGCACACAAGCGGTATGAACGCAAATGCTGAAATTATCGGGATGAACATTGTCATCCAGCTTCCCGCACCTTTTGACGCAACTGAATATGAACAGAACAACGTGTTGTTCAGCATGAATTCATGGTCGAATTCCATGAGTGATTTTATTGCGGAATATTCGTTGTTATTTGTCGGGTCATGGTATATCGCTGTGCAGAAACACAGTACTGCCGTGAATGCAATGCAGATATAAAATCCATAATTGGTAAATATCATCCTGAAATTTACCATACTGTTCTTTAATGTTTTCATATTGATCTCCGTTATAAAGATTAATAATAAACAATTACTACCTTGTACTATAATAACATGATTCTCCTGTTTCAGCATTTACATATACTTCATATCTCCTTTCATCATTCGGATTATAAGTCGAAATTTTCCAGTTTCCTGTTGCTTCAACTTTTGCCGTTGGTTCACCTTTAAGAGCATATACAAATTTTATATCTAACACCTCAAATACAATATTGTCTGTTAGCAACTCACTCGTTATTTCCAATGCCATATTCAATGGTATTATTGATTTAATTTCGTCACCTCTGTTATTTACATTATTCCAAATCTGAAGATTATAAAAATAATCCACATCATCACTTATAGCAACAAATGCATTTGCATTTTGCGTTATCCTATCATCTGATGAAGTTATAAAATTAACATTGTGTTCGTAATCAAACGGGATGTTCTTATACTTATTTGCTAGAAGAACCTTATAGCCTTTTGTATTGTTATGAGTGCGCACTTCAACTCCAACTGCTTCTGTAGAAAATGATGTTGCCAAGTTTTCAGGCATATATTTTTCAAAAAATATTTCAACAAGCGATACTGCAGAAGAAGGAGATAATTCTTTACCATCAGCTAATATATGTAATTCATTTGGAATGTTTTCTATAGGATAATATGATTCAACAGTTTCATAGCAATCTGATTCCCAAAAATTCAAACCATCAAATCCAGGTTCAGTAATACTTTTTCCTTCACCTTTAATCATAACGCCAAACAAAGTATATGGATCTAACCATAAATAAAAATCATTTTCTGTTTTTCCTTCTGTATCAGATTCGTACATATACCACCAAGTTTCTGCTTCCCCAGAAAAAAGCTTTTCCCTATATTCAACTACTCTCGGATATCCGTTTGAATACTTTTTATATGAATCTTTATTGGCTTTTGGATTGAAATAAATGTTTTTTTCATCAAACTCATGTTCTGGTACTGTAGATTTTACTTTATCACAAAAATTATTGTATGTTTCTTCAATACTTATTTCGTTTTCATTCGTATAAAGAGTTAAATTATAATATGATGTTATATCTGGAAATGAGGGAATAAACTCTCTAAATTTGAGATTTTTATAATCAGTTTTTTTGGCAGAATCAAAGTCTTCTTCTATATTTTGCTTGATTTCTGATATTGATATGAGATTTTTATTATCATTATGATATTGATTTGTACTTGTTATATTTGGAGTATTTTCATATGTATTATTTATAATTTTTCCTTTATCCGAACATGAAACCAAAGGTACGCATAGAACTGTGGAAAGTATTAATAACGATAAAAATTTTTTCATATATCCTCCATTTAAATTTAAATGATTTAAGAACAGATGGTGATTGTTAAAATATGGGCAAATTCTTAATTTGCCCATATTTTTAGAATATATTAATTTGGATTATGCAAAACTAATTGATTTATTTTTTAATCAGTGAGAAATCTCGCCTGTTGCGTAAACAGTACCATTTCCATAACAACTACAAGGGAATCTTGCATCACCGTTGCTTAATGAGCCATCAATTGTAAATGTTGAGTATTTGTCCGGTTGCGTAAATTCAACTGTTTTAGACATATCATAATTTGTACAAGTTACTGTCAATGTACCTGTTGTGTTTTGAATGTCCAGTGTAGCACAATGTGCTGTATATTCTTCATTTGAAGCCGTTACTACTGCAACATCTGTAAAGCTTGCACTTCCAGGAGCACCTGCAATATAACGCGAACTAAAACTATAGTTTCTATCAGCTGCATTTGCACTCATCCCAACCATACTTACAGCGAGAGTTGATATTGCCATAATAGAAGCGGCAATTTTCTTAAAAGTTTTGTTCATAATAAAATACCTTCCTTTTCTTTAGTTTTTCCAGCTTATTTCACTATCACCTTCAATATAATGACTGAATTTCCCCATCAAGAGCAACAATGCATCAAAAACAATGAAAATAAGCACGTTTGAAGCGATTTGCCAATTGAAATAACAGCACAGAATAAATGTGACAAGGTCGGCTGCAAGCAATATGCAAACGATTATCCTGTTTCTTTTCCGTTGTGATTGTGTCAATGGATTATTCTCGTTTACCATTGGTGATAACGCTAATATAACGACAATAGAGATAATCCCTGCAACTGTCCACTTCCAGTTCTGATATAACAACGGAAAGAAAAAAGTTATCGCAATCGACAAACCGTACATTATTGTTGATAAAACAAAACAGCTTTCACTTGATTTGGCATTATATCCTCCCGAAAAAATCCGTAGTGGAAGGAAGAATATGAGATACGCCCAGAAGTTAGTCATCGCTCCACACAGCAGACTTGTTATAAGAAACACGATTAGCAAGCTGCCATTAAGCAGAATAACCTCAAGACCATACACATACACATCACGCTGCTGAATATCAACTATTTTGTTTTTTATAAGTAAAAATGCAATGTCTACAGCAAGGTTATGGAACATTTACCACACCTCACTTCTTTTCAGATTTAACAAGTGTCTTAGAAGTCATGGGCTGATAAAGTGCAAAAACAGAAGTAGTTTCGCTTGATGAAACCGCAATGTTCTTGAAAGTCTTTTTAATAACATCAGATAATTTATATGTTATTTTACCTGGATTTGCAGGGTCTTCTTGTGGCACT
>CALFMA010000704.1 GCA_937880065.1 uncultured Ruminococcus sp. | reverse complement strand
ATTATGAACTCTGAAATGTCAATACTGATAAAAAAATAAAAAGTCCTATGCATACACATAAGACTTTTTGTGGCGTGCCTGGAGGGATTCGAACCCCCGACCTACTGGTTCGTAGCCAGTCACTCTATCCAGCTGAGCTACAAGCACATCGTCCTCACAACAATATATATTTTACCACTTTTCAGCCCAATTGTCAAGGCTTTTTTTGAAATTTGTCGATTTACTTATTTATCCTATCATTTAACACTCATAATTATGCACATCGCTATTTTTTTCTTTTTCCTATTGACAAATCATATTTTTTAGTGTATAATATATTAAGACGTTTGAGGTAAAACCTCAGATTTCCAAATGAGACATTAGCTCAGTCGGTAGAGCATACGCCTTTTAAGCGTAGGGTCGAGGGTTCAAATCCCTCATGTCTCACTTTTAAAAAAAGCCTGTATTCGTTTTCGGATACAGGTTTTTTTGTATAATAAAAGCGGCAGATTTATTTCATTTCACATCTGCCGCTTGACTTTTTATACGTTTTTATCCTCAGATTTTTGTTCTGTTATGCTACTTTTTATTATCCCCACTCTTTTTCAAAAGTTCATTTTTGATTTTCTCAAAGAGTCCGTCTTTCAGCTTTGATTCAATAATTTTTGTTGCCCAGTCAATATCGGTAACATTTCTTTTGCCCAGATAAATCTGTTCAAAAATATATACTGCCGCCTCGCCTATTCCCGCAACAAAAGCACCTGCTATGATTGCGTTCATTACACCTGCCGCAAGATTAATTCCCGGAATTGCCTTTAATGCACTAATTACGCCTTTTGCCGCTGCACCTACAGTTCCTACTTCAACAATTTGATTAAACAATTCCTTAGCCTTATCATCATTCTGAATTCCATAGATTTTTCCTATAGCCTTAATTTCCGCTACTTCAAGAGGTGCAAGGAGCGCTCCGTCTGCAAATGGTATCGGCACAGCTCCTATCGTCGCCGCCGTTCCTGTAAAAACCGCAATTGTTCCCTGTGCAAAATTTCTTTTTTGCTTCAACTTGAATTTATCTAAATCCTTTTGAGCCAATTCCTTACCTTTCGGGAGAACGCTAATCGTCAAATCCAGCAATTCCTGAATTCCCTTTACACCCACAATTACAGGCTGTTCATTTTCCTCAGTTTCAACAGGATACGGAGCAGAATTCACAGGAATTATCCCATAAAGATTTTGTTCACGCTTTTTTCCGTGAAACGCTCTTTTTACCATTTCAATATTTTCTTCGTCGTGCTTTTTATCGGAATGTGACTTTGTAATTGCAACTATAATCGGAACACTTTTCCACATAGAAGTTGCACTAAAAAGAGCCGAAAATGTGTCGTCGAATAATTTCGATGCGCTGCCGTCTACACAGAACCATATAACGTCAATTTTTCTCTCCGCCTCATTATCCTTTACACTTTTGCACCATTTATCAACACTTTTTATAGCGTTTTTTCTTTTTAGCAATGACGGCTCAAATCCCACAGAATCAATAAGTCTTATGTCAAGATCAGTAGGCTCATAAATCGCCAGTTCCTTAGTTGTACCCTCAGTTCCGATTCCGGTTGCAGCGATTTCTTCACCAAGAACTGCATTTATAAGCGTTGATTTACCGACTCCCGAATTTCCAAGAACAAGTATATTTCCTTTCATCTCCTCCATTTTAAACCTCCTGTTCGAACTTCTTTTATCATATATTAACATATTACTCGAATTTTTTCAATATATTTCATAAATTTTAAACATAATATGTATAGATTTCGTTAATTACAACAATGATTTATTTCAAACTTTGTTGCATTTGCCATATGGTTAATAGCACAATACATATAAAAATGGCGGTAGTCAAAAATACCACCGCCACAATAATTACGCTTCAAGTAATTCCTCAAACATTTTCTCATATGTTTCTGCCGAAGCTTCCCAGCTGAAATTGCAGCACATAGCACGGATAACAAGGGATTTCCACTTCTCCTTATTATCGTAATCCGCTTTGGCACGCTTCACCGCATCAAGCATATCCCCTGCATTGTAGGTCAGGAATGTGAAACCGTTGCCGTCAATTCCGCCGTTATCACGGACAGTATCACGTAAACCGCCTGTTTCACGAACTATCGGAACTGTACCATAGCGGAGGGCGATAAGCTGTGTAAGACCGCATGGCTCGAAAAGTGAAGGCATAAGCATTGTATCAGCCGCAGCATAAAGCTTATGGGCAAGCTGGTCGGAGTAAAGGATATTTGCAGAAACTCTGTCGGGATATTTCCACTGATAGTGTCTGAACATATTCTCATACTGCGGATCGCCTGTGCCGATAATTACAAACTGTGTATTTTCATCACAGATACGCTCAATAGCATAATTTACAAGGTCAAGACCTTTCTGGTCGGTAAGACGTGAAATAATAGCGATCATATACTTGTTTTCATCAACGGGAAGTCCAAGTTCAGCCTGTAAATTTTTCTTGTTGACAGCTTTCTGTTTCTTGAAATTCTTAGTTGTATACTTAGCAAAAATCTGATTGTCCTCAGCAGGATTATAAACCGCATAGTCAATGCCGTTTACAATTCCACGGAGAGATGCGGATCTTGCACGGAGAAGTCCGTCAAGCTGTTCACCGTAGAAAGGATATTTTATTTCTTCAGCGTAAGTTTCGGAAACAGTAGTGATATAATCCGCATAGACAAGACCGCCCTTGAGCATATTTGCGTCTTTTTTGAATTCAAGCTTGTCGGGTGTAAACATATAACCGGGCAGACCTGTATTGTACTGGAATGTTTCAATATCCCATACGCCCTGGAATTTCAGATTGTG
The DNA here is from genome assembly GCA_937880065.1 of uncultured Ruminococcus sp. Next base: position 1,855 of record CALFMA010000704.1, on the reverse strand, counting down.
GATAGTCATAATTGACTTTGTTCCGCTGTAGAATGGATTTGTTGCAAATGTGGAATGGAGGAATACAGGGATAAGCGATGCCTGCCAGTCGTGACAATGGATAATGTCGGGGCGGAATCCGATAACAGGAAGAATTGCAAGAACAGCCTTGCAGAAGAAAGTGAAACGCTCAATATCCCATTTGAGGTCGCTGGAATATGGAGAATCGCACTTGAAATAGTACTCGTTATCCACAAAATAGAACTTGATTCCGTTGTATTCGTATTCCATAATACCAACGTGAACGCTGTTTCCGTTTATACCGTAATCCATATAGAAATGAGTGATATATTTGAAATTATCCCTGAATTTCGCAGGAATACAAGTGTAGTAGGGGAGAATGACTCTGACGTCGAATTCGTCCTTGTTGATATAAGAGGGCAATGCACCGCAAACGTCAGCAAGTCCGCCTGTTTTTATAAATGGGACACATTCTGATGCGGCAAATAAAATATTTTTCATAGTAAAACTCCTTTTAAAAATATAGTTGTATGTTATTATTATACACCAAAACCGTGATATAGTCAATAGAAAAATATTAAATTTCCACAAATTTTTCTTTTATTGATTTAGGACTTTTCAAATCTGAAAAAGTATGGTATAATAGTGGTAGAGATTAGAAAAACATTTTTTGTATTTAGGGAACCTCTAAAAACCTCCCTCACGGCGAACTTTCTATGACAAATATCATTTCCTGCGTTGACAAACCTTGCAATACATCAAGTATTACTGCGGTTTGTCGCCTTGTAACTGATATTTGTCACATACGAAATTTCGCTCGTGTTCCGGTTTTTAGAGAACCCCTTTAGGAAATCCCTTTAGAAAACTATAAAAAATCGGAGTAGATAATTATGTCTGAAAATTCTTTTATTTCTGCTAAACAAGCAGCCTTGAAACACTATTTCAGCCGTATGAATGATATGCAGCAAAAGGCTGTATTTACAGTCAACGGACCTGTTCTTGTACTTGCAGGAGCAGGCAGCGGTAAAACCACCGTTATTGTCAATCGTATTGCAAATCTTATTAATTTCGGAAATGCCTATAACGATGACACGGCTGTTTATTCTGACGATGAAATGCAGTTTCTCAACGACTATGCACAGGGAAAAACAGATGATTTCGACACCCTCCGTGACATTGTAGCGGTTAATCCCGTAAAGCCATGGAATATCCTTGCAATTACCTTTACCAATAAGGCGGCAGGGGAGCTTAAAGAGCGTCTTTCATCAATGCTGGGCGATGAGGGCGGAAGTGTAAATGCCTCCACTTTCCATTCAGCGTGTATGAGAATTTTAAGAAGTGAAATTGAGAATTTAGGTTTCGGAAGCGACTTTACAATTTACGATTCATCAGACAGCCAGCGTCTTATCAAAAATGTTATGGCGGAACTTGATGTAAGCGAAAAACAGTTTGTTCCAAGAACTGTTCTCAGCGAAATCAGCTTTGCAAAGGATAAGATGATTACGCCTGCGGAGATGCTTGAAAATGCGGGAATGGACTACCGCAAAAAGATTACAGCACGTATCTACGGTGCGTATCAGGAGCGTATGAAGTCTGCAAACGCTCTTGACTTCGACGACATCCTCTGTCTCACGGCAGAACTTTTCAACCGCTTCCCCGACGTTCTCGAAAAGTACCGCAACCGCTATAAGTACATAATGGTGGACGAGTATCAGGATACGAACGTTGCACAGTATCGTCTTATCTCCCTGCTGGCAGGCGACAGCGGAAACCTCTGCGTCGTTGGTGATGATGATCAGTCCATCTACCGCTTCCGTGGCGCGACCATCGAGAACATCCTCAGCTTTGAGAGCCA
>CALFMA010000703.1 GCA_937880065.1 uncultured Ruminococcus sp. | reverse complement strand
TTTATCGTATCTTTTCCAAGTTTTTCAACTATTTTTTCAGCAGTTTTTTCTTTGCTGCCGACATTTCTTACAGTAATAATATCGGCATCAATTACTGAGTCAAGCTTGATTTTGTCGTATTTTCCCTCTACAATTACAGCCTGTTCAAGTTTTATCATCGTTTCACCTTTAACATACGTGTTACTGCCTGCTCAATTTCATATCTCGGCTCGCAGGCTGTTGAATTCATTTTTACCGCTGTATCACGGAGAATTATAATGCATTTTCTGAGCATTTCAACGCTCATTCCCGAAGATGAACTGAAAGCGTTCCTCATAACAAATGCCCTGCCGAAATAACCGAAATCCTCTGCGGCTCTATCTGCCGATATACCGCTTTTTTTCGCACAGGCGGCACGGTATAAATCGTTGAATGAGGAGAAAATTGCGTGAAATACAAGGGTTCTGTTATCCTTTGTGATATTCATTTCGTCAATGGCTTCAAATGCCGATTTAGCGTCAAATGATGCCACCGCCGCCGATAATTTGTACACCGTCATATCACTTCTGCGGCTGACGAGTTCATCTATCATTTCCGCAGTAATTTCACGACCTGCCGCATATGCTAAAAGCTTGTCAAGTTCGCTGTTGATTACAAGTTCGTCACAAAGGCAGAGTTCCGCTAAAATTCGGGCATTATTTAGGGAAATCGCTCCCCCTCCTGCCGCCGCTTTATTTGTGATAATCCGTGATAAATCCTGCGGAGTTTTTATGGGCATTTCACATACCGCACCGTTTTTATCCGCAAAATCCGCAAGCTTTTTATTCTTGTCCTTTGACTTTATCACATTTCTTTTAGCCTTATAATCCCATTGCATTTCCACGTCAAAGCCTGTGACATTGAAAATTACAATTGACTGATCAGGGATATTTTTCAAGGCGGAAAATAGAGTTTTATTTATATCCTCCGCCTTTTTTCCACGCATATCCTCACGGGGCTTTTCGCAGTTATAGTCATTTATCAGAATACAGTTGTACTCCGACATCATATTGAACTGCCCTACAAGTTCCTCCAACTGGGATATGTCAAATCGCTTTCCGTCAAGCTTAGTTAGGGCAAATTCCTCATTGCCGCCAACTGCCGCCTTGACGATTTTTCTTGTGGCGGTTTCGACTCCTGCCTTATCACCGCCGAATATATAGTATATTCGCCTGAATGAGCCTTTTTTCAGCTCAGCTTCAAGCTCCTTGATATTCAGATATGCCATTAAAGACTCCTTATTTTACAGTTCCCCGATTTTATGGATACAATCTCAAAGTTATTGCCGTTATTGCTTATTAAATAGCTGTTTTCAGGCAGATTTTCGCCGTTTTTCACCTTGCCATATATGAAATAAACATCAGCATCTGTCTGCTCTGCCTTATCCTCGCTGACAAAGGCAATTGTGAAATTCTTCACCGACACCACCAATGCTCCGTCAGAGAATTCGGCTTTATACAGGGGATTTTCAAATCCCTTTATCCCCTCTGTGCAGGTGTAAATCTCTTGGGGCGGAAATTTAAATCCCTTGGAATAAGACACCTCATCACGGGGAATATTTTCCGTCAGCAGCACACGATAATTGCCGATTGTTCCCTTTTGTGTAAGGTATTTTTCCACATAATCCTCGTTATCCCCTTTCAGGTCAACTACAATTGATTCGCCATTGCAGGATATAACAACTGCCGCCGATTTTTCCTCTCCAAGAACCGCTATAACAGGGCGATTTCCGCTGATTATCAGCGTTCCAAAGCTTGCAATAATAACACCGCAGCTAATCAATGATGCTGAAATTGCAACGGCTTTCCTGTTTTTGCTGAAAAGATATACAGCGGCAACTGCTACAGCACCGAAAATAAATATCATAGGCAGCCTATGGTCAAACCGTGGAATATTGAAAAAATCAAGCCTTGAAATATATTGTGATGCGGCTATAAATGTAGTCAGCAGAAGTTCCGCAGGAAGAAGAATAAACGTGAAAATTCCGCCTGTTATGACAAATAAAAATCCGCAAATCATTGCAAAAGTACACACAGGAAGAAATGCGATATTTGCCAATGGTGAAATAAGCGACACTTCATCAAAAAAGTATATAGATGCAGGCATAACAGCCACAGATCCGCAAACAGCTGAAACCGCCGATTTTGCCGCAGTTCCCCATGAATTTTCGGAACTGATGTTTTTCGCCATATACGGTGCAAAAACAGCTATTCCATATGTGCCGCAGAATGACAAAATAAATCCCGTTGAATATACGGCATAACAGTCGAAAAGACAAATAATCAACGCCGCAATTGATATGGAATTCAGGGAATCACTCTGCTGACCGAAAATTTCCGCAATATAAAAAATATCAAGCATCATTGCGGCTCTCACCGCTGAAACAGGATAATCCGCCATAGCCGTCAGAAGAAAAACAACAATATTCAGCAGGGCAAACCGCAGATATTTATTCAGCCTGAGCCGTTTGAGAAATCCCATAATTACTGCACGGATTGCAGATACGTGAAGTCCCGAAACCGACAGTATATGGCCAATTCCAAGGCTGTACAAAGCGGTTTCCGTTTGCTCACTTATATCATCGCTGCCGCCGAAAACCATACCGCTTAAAACTGCACCCGTGTCACCTGTCATATTTATAATCATTCGCTCCGTCATCTTTTCACGGTATGCACGGAGATAACGGCTTATAGGCGGATTTTCAGCCTTTTTAAGGGAAATTCCGCTTAATTTCTCGCCCTCTAAATAAATATGACGTGACTTGTTATAGGTCATTCCGTCGAAAATATAATCTCTTTCGGGAAGCACAAACCGACAGCTTTCAATTTCTACGGTATCTCCCAATTCAGCATCTATAATTGTATTTGTGAAGATATTCAACCTTGCATTGCAATTGCCGTTTATACTTCCTTTTAATGTATATGACGCTAAATCACGGTTATGTTCCGTATAGTCTATTATTTCTCCGCTGAAACTCCCCTCAGTCTGTGCATATGATGTGATTTTATCATAGACAAAATGAGTGTAACAGCGGTTTACAGTAACCGCACCTGCAAAAAACAGGGCAATTATTAAATAATCAACAGCCTTGAAACTGCGTATTTTGCCATATATAGCCAAAATCACAACTGCCGACAATGCAAGCAATATGCCGGTAATGTCAAAAAAGAATGAAGCGAAAAACAATCCCGACACATATGCTGCTGCCGCCCCAATCATTTTCCGCTTCATATTATTATTTAAAGAACAAGGGCAGCTTTTCAAGGAAGATTATATCTGTTCTGTCGGCGGCATCGCCCTCCGCAAGAACAGCCGCTTCAGCCGCAATTTCTCCTCCTGCACCCTCCACAAGCTTTTCAAGCGCTTTAAGTGACTCGCCTGTGCTTATAACATCATCTACCACAAGCACACGCTTTCCCTTTATCATTTCAGCCTTTTCCGCTGAGAGATAGAGAGTCTGCTCCTTAGCCGTTGTAATTGATTTTACTGTAACGGATATAGGCTCGCTCATATAAAGCTTTATTGATTTTCTTGCAACAATATACGGCTTTCCGCATTGTCTTGCCATTTCATATCCAAGGGGAATACCCTTTGACTCTGCTGTGAGAATTACGTCAAATTCAGGGCATTTCCCAAGGAGAGCCTCTGCTGATTTCACAGTAAGCTCTACATCGGAAAACATTACAAATGCCGCAATATCTATCTTTTCATTAAGGGGACACAGAGGAAGTTCACGTTCAAGACCTGCAATGGTCATCTTGTATGTGCCTGCCATAGTTTTTCCCCCTTATTCAGTCTTGCCAAGGGATTCAGGTCCCCAGCCCATTTTTACTCCTGCAAGCATATGGAAGTGGATATGCTTTACAGTCTGTCCTGCGTCATCTCCGCAGTTGTTGATTATACGATAGCTTTCAATGCCCTCAGCCTTTGCAATTTTTGCAGCGGCTTCGAATACCTTTGCGATAACAGCTGAATTGCTATCGTTAACCTCGTTTGCACAGCAGATATGCTCCTTTGGTACAATGAGATAATGCACAGGAGCAATAGGAGCAATGTCCTTAAAGCTGAATACAAACTCATCCTCATACACCTTTGCAGAGGGAATTTCGCCATTTATAATTTTACAGAATAAGCAGTCCATAGTTATTCTCCTTATTTTACAAATTCCTTTACAATATCAGCAAATGATGCAACTGCTTCGTCTGCCTTTGCAACATCGCCCATACCTGCCATAGCACTGTCGGGACGTCCGCCGCCCTTACCGCCTGTTACTGCGGCTGCCTGCTGAACAAGTTTTCCTGCGTGAGCACCTTTCTTCAAAGCCTCAGCTGTACATACGCAGTAAAGTGTACCCTTTTCGCCGTTTACGCCTGCGAAAAGTGCAATGATAGCCTCAGCCTTATCCTTAACGCTGTCGCCCATTTTACGGAGTGCATCGGGAGCTGTTCCGTCTGCTCTTGCAGCAATTACCTTAACTCCGTTTACTTCAACGGCATTGTCGAACATAGCAGCTGCCTTTGCGTTAGCTGCCTGCTGTGCAAGGCTTTCGAGAGCCTTTTCCTTTTCCTTTAACTCAGCTGTTACGGCTGCACACTTTTCGGGAAGTTCGTTAATAAGTTCACACTTATAAGGTTCATCTCTAAACATATCAAGAGCTTCACTTCTTGAAATTTCTT
>CALFMA010000702.1 GCA_937880065.1 uncultured Ruminococcus sp. | reverse complement strand
TTTTATGGTCATTCGCATTCTCCTTTCAAGCCATAGAGTGTGGTGTTGATGAGCCGTATTGTTTCGAGCAGTTCAGTGTCGATTTTCGTACCGTTATCAATACGTTTCAGCTCTGACAGCACCATTTCAAGATTGATTTTCAGTTGCTTGTAAACCCTCGGATTGCCCTGAACAACAACATCACGGTTCATACATTTGCGATAGCAGTATTCCTGCTTTGGAAGTCCCGATAAAGCAACGGCACGGTTAAGTTCCTCAAATTCTTCGGGCGATACTCTGAAACCTACGGTTATGCTTCTGAATCGGTTGTATTTGTCTACGTTTTTAGCTGACATTTTCAATTCCTCCGTTTCTGATTGTACTTAATTTGTCTGCCATTTCGGTTTGCGTGCTGGGGAAGAGGTGTGCGTAACGATAGGTGATGTCAATGCTTTCGTGCCCTACTCGGTCAGCGATTGCAACTGCTGAAAATCCCATTTCGATTAAAAGAGAAATATGGGAGTGGCGTAAATCGTGGATACGGATTTTCTTTACTCCAGCCGCTTTTGACCCACGTTCCATTTCACGCTTGAGGTAGCTTTTTGTAATCTCAAAAAGCCTGTCAGTGCCTTTAATTCCATAAAGCTGCGAGATATATTCCTGAATTTCCTCAACAAGAAAATCCGGCATTTTTATAACTCGATTGCTCTTTGCTGTTTTAGGGTCAGTGATAACATCACGGCGTTCAATTCGTTGATAGGATTTCGTGATTGATACAGTGCCACGCTCAAAGTCGAAATCAGCAGGTGTTAATGCCAACAGTTCGCCCTCTCGGATACCGCACCAGTAAAGCATTTCAAAGGCATAGAATGAAACAGGCTTGTCCATCATTTCATAGGAAAATTTCTTGTATTCATCTTGTGTCCAGAACTGCATTTCCTTTGATTTTGCTTTACCCATATTACCGACCTTTGCGGCAGGATTTGAAGATAAGCCATAGAACTTGACAGCGTGGTTGAAGATTGCCGAGAGCTGATTGTGTAGTGTTTTCAGATACACAGGGGAGTAAGGCTTGCCGTGATTATCAAGTGAGTTTATCATTTCATTCTGCCAAGCGATAATATCTTTCGGCTGAATTTCATTGATAGGTCGGCTTGAAAAATAGGGCAGGATTTTCGTGCGGATAATATGCTCTTTAGTGTGCCAGGTATTTTCCTTGATTCTGCTTTTCATATCAGCAGAATAGGTTTCAACAAAGCTTGCAAAGTTCATATCAAGGTCGCCTGCTATTTTGTTAAGCTGCTCACGCTCCCAAGCCTGCGCTTCTCGTTTGGTCTGAAAACCACGCTTCTGCGTTTGCTTTTTCTCTCCTTTCCAGTCTGTGTAGCGGTATATTACACGCCAAGTGTTTGTTTTTCCGTCCTTGTAAACTGACATTTAATCATTCCTTTCTGTGCTGTCAGGTGTACCGTAGTACACTCTTTCCATAAAATACTTCTTGTTTACACGTCCTGAAATTGTCAGGAAGCCTTTTTCTTTCAGCTCATCGTTGAGCTTCTGAACGATTTTGTAAGCGTAGGATTTTGAAATTCCGAGAATCTCTGCAACCTCCTCCACTTTCATAAAAGTGTTATTGCTCATTCGCAACCCTCCTTTCTGTTATCTAAACTATTTTGTTTAAGTCTGTATCTCTATTATACTAAACATATTTGTTTATGTCAACCCCTTTTTGAAAATTTCTTAAACTTTTTTGTTTAAATTATCTTGACTATCTTAAACATATATGCTATAATGGGTTTAAAATTATTTACACCCATTTCAAGGTTCTGTCAAGTAGGAGAGGGTGGAGATTTTCGAAGAAAATACTACCCGATGCTTGACAGGTTCTTATAATGAGCGTAAAGTGATTATTTTCATTATCATCTGACCATTAACAAAACAGGAGTGAAAAAATATGGCTATCGGCGAAAGAATTAGATTTATCCGCAATCTTCGTGGAATGACACAGAAATGGCTTGGTATGGCTGTTGGCTTTCCAGAGAAAACAGCAGACATCAGACTTGCACAGTATGAGTCAGGAACAAGAACACCAAAGGCAGAGCTGACAAAGGAAATAGCGAAAACACTTGATGTTTCTCCGGCAGCGCTTGATGTTCCGAACATAGAGAGCTATATCGGGCTTATGCACACGCTCTTTGCTCTTGAGGATTTATATGGTTTCCGTATTGATACGCTCAATGATGAAGTTTGTATCCGACTTGATAAGAATAGCGGAATGGAATATCCTAAAATGGTAAAGCTCTTTACAGCGTGGCAGAAAGAAGCTAATAAGTTCCGAAACGAAGAAATCACAAAAGAGGAATATGACCGCTGGCGTTATCACTATCCTGAGCTTGATACTTCCGGTGAATGGCATAAGATTGGTGTGTCGCAAGAGTTGAGTGATATGCTCGTTGAAACTCTCGAAAAAATAACGGAGGAATAAGTTGTGATGAAGAAAAAACAAAAC
>CALFMA010000701.1 GCA_937880065.1 uncultured Ruminococcus sp. | reverse complement strand
TCGTTAAGCACATTGGCAAATGCAACCTTATTGCTGTCATTTGTCATACGCACTTCCTTACCGCTTTCGTCAAGCTGGCTGAACATAAGCAAATCGCCGTCGGCATCGTAGAGATTTCCACGCATAACCTTTACGGAAGAAACATTATTTTTAGTTGTTGTTTCCGTAGTTTCTGTTACTGCGGTAGTTTCTGTATTTTCAGCTGTAACAGCTGTAGTTGAAACTGTACTTCCCTTTTGAGCAGTTCCCGTATTTACAGCAGGAGAATCCAGTTTCTGGACAACTGTTCCGCAAGAGGTCATTGCTGTTAAGGAAAGAACGGCAGCTGCAAATGAAATATATCTTTTTTTCTTAAACTTCATATTTATCACTCCATAAAAATTGTATATTCCTTTCTATATTATACATCAAAGTACGTTTTATGTCAATATACGACAGATTATTTGTAATAATCTCTAACATTAGACACATATAATTAGACAACTACGTTACAGAGGTGCTTTATGAAAAAATTTATTGCTTTAATTGCAGGAATTGCCATATTTTCAACAGGCTGCGGAGAATTTTTGCCTGCCGCTGAAAATTCAGAAATAATCGAGCAGGAAAATATTCCGCAAGGGGAAAATGAGTACATTCCCCTGAATTACGAAAATCAAAATGGGCAATGGTTTCCTTATGTGAATTTCCCCGATTATATGAAAGGAAAATCCGAGGAGGAATACAGGGCGGAAGTTACAAAAATGCTTTCCGAGGCATTGAATGAGGGAATTAACACGGTGTATTTTCACGTTCATCCCCAAGGCGATGCTTACTATAATTCCGAAATTTATCCAAAGGGAAATTTCAACGATATGGGATATGACCCATTTGAGATTTTTCTCGATATTGCCCATTCTATGAACATTTCCGTCCACGGCTGGCTCAATCCTTATCGTATGCAGACAGCGGAGGAAATGGAACTTCTCCCCGACAGCTTTATTGTAAAGCAATGGATAAACAGCAACAGCCCCATGGTAAGACTTGTGGGAAACCGCTGGTATCTCAACCCTGCATATGCTTCCGTAACATCGCTTATAACCGATACCGTAAGTGAACTTATGGAAAATTATAACCTTGACGGAATACATATTGACGACTATTTTTATCCCGATACTTCCGAGGATTTTGACCGTGAGGCTTTTGAAAATTCTTCTGCTGACGATTTAAGCCAATGGCGGAGGGAGAATATCACAAATATGGTGAAATCCATTTTTGACACGGTAAAAGGCAGAGATGAACGGGTTTTATTCGGCATAAGTCCGCAGGGAAATATCAATGCCGATTATAATACGCAATTTGCCGATGTTGAACTGTGGACGAGAAATAAAGGCTATGCGGATTATATTGTACCGCAAATTTACTACGGATTTGAAAATGAAGTATGTCCCTTTGAGGAAACTTTGCGGCAATGGGAAAAATTCGCCGAAAGTGATAATGTGTCGCTTATAATCGGGCTTGCGGAATACAAGGAAAACAAATACGACAAGTGGGCAGGTGTATCGGGTGAAACGGAATGGCTTGAAAATGACGATATAATAAAGCGGCAGATTGAACTTGTTTCCGCCTCAGAAACTGCTGACGGATATGCACTATATAAATGAAAAACTCCCCTTTCGGGGAGCTTTTATTTTAATGAAATTACTTATTTTCAAGTTCAAGCTTGAATGGCTCGTATCTTCTGAATGCTGCTGTATTCTTTTCAGGTGTAAGAGCATTTGTCTTTTCATCAATAAACTTGATGTACTCGTCATAATACTTTACAGACTGGATTTCTGTGATGTGATCCTCACTCCACAAATCGTCCTCGTTCATACGTACTCTGAGATCTTCTCTCAATACAACATAGATTGTTTCATCGTTGTAATCATAAACCTCAGCTTTTCCTGTCTTGAGAGTATTGAAAATAAACTCGTTGAAAAGACGTGTATCCTTAGTTGTATCGCTTTCCTCAGCAGTTGTTGTAGTTTCTGTCTGAACCGATTGTGTTTGCCATTACCTTACTCCTTTCGTCAGATGTAGGTGTTCAGGATTGCTCCCGGTAGAACTTCAAGCTTTGATACTTCATTATCTGAAGGATAAGTCTGAAGTCTTGTGCTATTCGCATGATTGTTTCTGTGAGCATTCTGACCGTTGTTGTTACGGTTGTTTGTGAATGACTGCTGTGTGAAACTGTTAAACTGCGAAGCTGAGTGAGTCTGTGCTACCTGTACCTCTTCGATCTGTGGGTTGTACGCTGAAAGTGAAGCCTTAAGCTCCTGCATTGACATATTGAGC
>CALFMA010000700.1 GCA_937880065.1 uncultured Ruminococcus sp. | reverse complement strand
TTTCCACCCTTATTGTTCTTGTCGTAAGAGACAAGACCGTACGACTCAAACATCTTTGCCATATCGGAATAGGTATTGTTTCTGAAAAGGCACTGCGATACAGTTATACCCGATACGTTGGGATTATAGAATTTTATGTTATACACGTGGTCGAATGTGCAGTTAGTGTAGGCAATTGCACCGTTTTCGACAGTAGCGTGGCTGTCAAAATAATAGTTTTCGAGATAGTTGTTATTAAAGACCGTAAGATTCGCGGCAAGACCTGTTGTAAAAATCGGCACTTCATAGTGGCCGTCCTTTTCAATAATACCGCCATAGAAATAGTTATCGTGAATATAACAGTCGATAAAATGAGTTCCGTTGAAAACAACTCTGGTTGAACCGACAGTATTATCACTGATATGCGAGCACATATGTCCTTTAAGTCCTGCAAACGGTGCATTAAAGCCCGCAAAGCTACAATTTGAAATTGTAAACCAGGATATATTCATTCCCTGGAAAGCATTATAATCATCAACAGGCTTTGTGGACTTATCCAGCACAGCACTCGTGATATTTTCGGCTGTATTCGAGGTAGTGTAAGCTTTGTTTGTATCCTTGACAACAAAGGTGATATCTGTAATCGCACCGCCCGAGTAATATGTCTGGTTTGTAGCTGCCTTAAAGAGAGCGCCGTCTCCGTCATTTTCGCAGACAAATGCTGTTTTGCCGTATACACCGTTGAGGGAAAAGCCTCCCCATACATAGATAGTGCTACCCATATAATATACGCCTTCGTCAATCATAATTTCCGTTGAATCGGAAACTACCTCCTCGGTAATTGCATACTCAAGCATCGGTGCATAGTCGTAATCAGGATTTCCAAGTTCCGCATCGGGGAAAAGTCTGTTGCCGTTTTCATCCTTAGCGTATATGTAATCGGACGGAAAGTGCATTACCTCTTCGCCATCAAAAACTATGTTATTCGTGTCATTTTCAGCTCTTGCGCCGACCTTGTCGACCGTACCGTAGCTGATTACTCCGCCGTTCGGGTCGTAGTCAATCGAGAGACTCAGTTCCACAGAATTATCCGAAGCATACGCTGTTATGATGTCTGAGACAGCAGCCTGCGGGACGCCCTGCACAAGCAGGAGCATTACCGTCATAAAACTGACAGCCCTTGAAATAAATCTTAATTTCTTCATATTGTTTCCCCCAAAAATATCCCTATTACCAATCGGTAATTATTTATACTTTTTCAGTATATCATAATATATTTACAATTGCAAGGGGAGATGGATAATATTCTAATATTGTTATAAATAATATATTAAGCTAATTTCAAACGTTTAAGCCTGATTTCAACAGCTTTTGTATAAATATATTAAACTCAGATGCATAATTAAAAGAAAACCTCACGAAAAATTCAGTATAACAAACAAGAAACTTTGTGAAAGTTTTTCGGGCGATTTAGCATAAATCGCTTATAAAACAAGAGCAGACTTCGGAATTTTTCTTCCAAATCTGCTCTCAAATCTCTTGAAAATCAAAAAACGTCCGTTCAAGTCCCTAAAACCGCCTTAGGTGATCCACGGTTTTGCGAATGAAATTTTAGTGTCCGTATACGCAAAAAAGCCCGAAATTCCGGACTTTTTTGGTCTGTCATCTAT
>CALFMA010000699.1 GCA_937880065.1 uncultured Ruminococcus sp. | reverse complement strand
TTTGTTTCTCGGTGACTCAATTGCTGCGGGTTACGGCTTGGAGGGGTATACATCAACTGACAACTACTCCTGTCCCGATTCCTACGCAAACACTCTTGATGTGAAATATACAGCGGAACTGGCTGAAATCGGTTCCCACGAAATGCAGAATTTTGCCGTATCAGGAGCAACTTCCGCTGATTTGATTGAACTTCTCAACAGCGGTAAACTTGATTCCGCCCTTGCTGAAACTGATGCTGTAGTCATATCAATTGGCGGAAATGATTTGCTTGAAAATATCTATCCAATTATTTCATCTCTGGGAATTACCGCAGAAAATAAGGAAATCGACATTTCAAATATTGATGTAATTTCCCTTATCGGTCAGCTTTCAACTTTAAAAGAAGATGTAAATTCTTCTCTTGCTGTTTTTGAAACAAATTTAAAGGAAATTACAGTTATTCTCAATGGCAAAACTCAGGGAAATGTCTATATACAGACATTATACAATCCCTTTGAAAGCTTTGCAGATATTTCTATGGTGACGGAATTTACGCAAAATACCGTAGATGAATTCAATTCCATAATAAGCAGAAATTGCGGCGGAAAATATAAAATAATTGATGTTGCCGCAGATTTTAAAGGGAATGCACAAACTCTTACCCGAATTGATGAAATCGACATTCATCCAAATGAAAACGGTCACAAGGCAATTGCTGAAGCAGTGGATGAAGTTCTCACAGCTGAAACTTACACATACACAACGCAGATTTATGGCGAACCCCATCTGACTTTGACTGCTATTCTTCTTATTGCAGGCGGAATTCTTGCTATGCTCATAATCGTGGTTATCATAATTCCAAAGCTTTTCAAAAAATACGAATAAAAATTCACCGTCCAAGCCTTAAAAGGTTCGGACGGTGTTTTTTTGTTAAAATGTATTTATAATGATTTCTTTTTCAAGTTCGATTGAATAAAGTATTAATTCCTTGACTTTTTTGCCTGTGGTAAGCTCAATAGCCGCCTTATAGATTTCAAGTTGTTTTGCATAGCGGCTGCAAAGCTGTTCTTCCGTTATAAATCTGTCGGATTTGTAGTCTACTATGATTACTCCGTCATCTTCCTCGAACATAAGGTCGATAATTCCCTTAATCATACCGTCAGAATCCTTTAATCTGTCGAATACTGCATCATTCAGTTGGAGTTCAGCGGCGGCAACGGTGAATTTCTTCTCTCGTTCCGCTAAAGGTGAACTGCACATTCTCTTGTACAGATTGGTTTTGAAAAATGCCTGTATTTTGCGGATATTTATGCTGTCGCCCTGTGCTTTTGTGAGAAATCCCGATGATACAAGACGTTCCACCTCTGCTTTACTGTCGGCAATTGCATTTTCAAATGAGCAATACTGGAAAAAGCTGTGTATTGCCGTACCACGCTCTGCACCTGTCAGATAGCCTTTTTCTTTGAGGAAAACAGGTCGTTTCAGCTGGAAATCAAATTCCTCATCATTTGAAAATTTCTTTGAAATCTGCGTAACGCTGAGTTTTGCAGGAGTATTTGCAAGTGTTCTGTCATATGTCATTTCAAACATATGTATAAGCCGATTTACAATTTCAGCATCAGCCTTTGCGGAATATTCCTTTTCTGCCAATATTTCAGGCTTTTCAAAGGAATTGTAAATGCGATATTCAAACAATTTATCCTGATTATCAAAAGCAGGAAGTCCCATTCCGCTGAAATCAATTTCAAGTTTATCGGCAATTTCGGCAAAATCTCCGTGCATCATAAGTGAAAGCCAGAACCAATCAGCAAAACAACTTGAATTTTCAGCCTGTTCGTAAATGTCACTTCCGCCGATAACGCAATTATTTATCATAGCCGTGACTTTCTTTTTTTCAGCCTCTCCACAGCAGAGATTGACGAATAACTGCTGTTTTGCACGTGTAAGGGCAACATAGAGAAGTCGGAGTTCCTCACTTCGTGTTTCCCGCTGTCCCTCGGCATTGAGCATAATTTGCTGGAATGTTCTGTATCGGCGTAAATTTTCCTTATCGCAAAGAATAAATCCCATTCTGCCGTCATCGTTACACATAACTCTGTCGGAGTCAAATTTGAATTTATATCCCAATTCTGCCGCAAATACAAAGGGATATTCAAGACCTTTTGATTTGTGCATTGTCTGAACCGTAACATAATTTCCCGATGCCGCCGAAACCTTTCCCTGCTCGTAATCTCCGCTTTCAAGAACACGGTCAAGATGAGCCACAAATCCGCTTAATCCGCCGCCGCCCTCTGCCGCCATAGCAGCTTCGTAATTCTTCGCATACTGAATGAGAAGCCTAAGATTTGCTCTTTTCTTTTCACCGTCGGTATACTGTTGCATAACCGACACAAAATCAGTTGTATCGTATATACTGCTTATCAATTCGCCTATTGTCATTGTAACGGAATTCAGGCGGAAACTGTCGATTGATTCCAGAAATTCACGGCATCTTGCGGAAATATTCTCCTCAAATTCGCCATTCTGATTATCCGCTGCCATTCTCACAAGTCCGAAAAGGGGCATTTTTTTGTCATATGAACGCAGAACAGCAATATCCCTCACTTCAAAGGGATACATAGGGGAAACCATTACCGCCGCAAGAGGAATATCCTTCAGAGGGTTGGCAATTACCCTCAGCAAGTCAGTAAGAACGGCTATTTCACGTGATTTCAGGTATCCCTTTTCATCACTTCCCTTTGCAGGGATTCCACGTTTTTCAAGTGCCTGTGCGTATATGTTTGCCGCAGGATTTGTTCGAACAAGAATACAGAAATCCTTCGGTGAACAGGGACATTCTATACCGTTATTATCGGTAACGGTAACTCCCCTTTTCAGCATATCCGCAATAATATCTGCTGTGATTTCAGCTTCGGGGCGAATATCTTCCTCATCTTCTTCATTACTGTCAATGAAATTTATGAAGGTTAATCGACTGTCGTCCTTGCCGTTATCGTACTGCTTTGCACCAAAATACAGCTTTTCATCATCGGTATAATCAATTTCACCGCAATTTTTAGTCATTAAACAGCCAAATATATAATTGACAAAATCAATGACCTGAGGAGAACTTCTGAAATTCTTATTGAGAAGAATTGCTTTATTTTCGCAATTGCTATCCTCTGTATATTTTTCAGAGGTTTCCATAACTTCGATGAAATTCTTGGGATTTGCAAGGCGGAAACGGTAAATAGACTGCTTAACATCGCCGACTACAAAGGCATTTCGCCCATACATCGGTCTGCCTTGTGAATCCTGCTTATAGCCCTTGGAAATCAACTTAAAAATCAAGTCCTGCTTGTTATTTGAGTCCTGATACTCGTCAACGAGGATAATATCATAGTAATCCGCAATTCGTTTTGCCGCCTCAGATTGAATAATATTTCCGTTTTCATCATAATCCGTCAGAAGTTC